>NZ_JACGWD010000029.1:0-46998 GCF_014077565.1 Pseudoalteromonas sp. 5Ae-yellow | reverse complement strand
ATGTCCCGTCTGTTAACATTAATCTTGGCATGTAGGTTCGGTGTAAAGTTTTCTGGCGAATTCAATTATACCTTATCTTCATGCTGTTTGTTTTTCATACCACAAAGATCAACACGCCCTAGTCAAACACTTAATTAATATTTTCTTCTTTTAAGTTATAGAAACGTCTGCTAGTTCTATTTAAGGAGAGCGTGGCTAGTAGTAATTGGAAAAACAAAATAAATCGCTTTGTTTTCTTGAATATTTAGAAAGTAATTTAGTAAAAGCGCCCTGAGAACATTAAATTTAGCTCTTTTTGGCTGAAAATGAATCAAACGTAACGTTTGAATGGTTAATGTTAAAGCAATTCTTCTTTTGAAGATAATTCACAACATCAAACCACTCAGTATCTACATTATGCTTTACTATTCCCTTGGAAATAATTTGGCCATAGCATTTATTGAATCCACTAAAATTAAAGTAGTTATTAGTAAGCGCATTAATATTATTTCTAGCTAGCTCTACCGCATCGCTAATTAGTTTTCTATTAAGTGTATGTTTCTGCCCAATAGCATAAACATAACCATCTATAATTTCTTTTAAATCAATAGTATCGCTTTCATTTAATATCTCTTTTGGAACACCGAAATTTATTAATTCATCATATTCATAGAATATTTCAAAACATATAAAAAAGCCTTCGGCGTTATTAATGTTATTAGTTCTAAATTTGTTAATTGGCAATGCACTGTGTTGGCTATAACCCCTTAATTTACAAGCGATACGGTAAAGGTTGTTATTTTCAAAAATACTCTTACGCTGTTCTCTAACTTTTTGAATTACTGCTTCATCTTTAGTGATGTCGTAAGCAAGTGTTTTGGGAGGGTTATTGTTTTTACTCTTTTTTTTATTTTTGTTAGGCTCTTCAAAGTAATGCCAATCCAAATATAATTTACCCAAGTTTAGAAGGTTAAATGCTAGGCGGTTCAATGAGCTTCTTATTTCGTGGTTTACATTATAGTCTAGTAGCATGCTTGTTGCTGTTCTCATATTCCAATAGTTTAGCTTATTTTTAAAATCCCAATGAGCTTCTATTACCTGGTCGTAGAGTGTTTCAACTTTCAAAGTGTTAGAAAGAACTTTTCTGGACTTTAAAAAATCTTCAACAATATTTTCAGAGAGCTTGTAGACTTTCTCCTCATAGTTTTCAATATTTGTAACAATAAACTGATTCAATTTTACACCATGCAAAGCAACAACAATCTAAGGTTTCATTTTGCACGTGGAAACCAACTTTATCAACGACCGTTGTTCGCTCATTGTTACATGTCAGGTTAAGTCTATCCGTTTAAACTCTAAGTTCAGGTATTAATTCTATATATCAATTATTAGCTCTGTGCATTCAAACTGTTTAGAGATCATACTTATGATATTTTCTTTAATAGCCCTCACTATATTTATACCTCTGAAACACTGCTAAATAGGTCTGTTAGAGCAATTTTAAACAACTATAAAAGCAGTATGCTTACGTTTTTAATAAGTAGGCTGAGTTCAATTTTGAAGAGCATAAAACTGAGCGACTATAGCTCATAAAAAAAGCCTAAAAGCGGTTACCCACTTTTAGGCTTAGTAGTTTTTGTATTTAAACAGGTATTAAAAATATCTATTTAAAACACTTATTTCATTTATGCAGCTAAATTAGCTAGCGATCATAATGCTTTTAACATTCACAAATTCGCGCATACCAAAGCCGCCGTGCTCTCGGCCGTAGCCACTTTCTTTAACACCACCAAACGGTAGGTTAGGTTGTGCTAAACCGTAGCCGTTAATATTGATCATGCCTGTGTCGAAGTACTTTTTAGCTAGTTCAATGGCTTTTTTCTCATCTTTAGAGAAAATACCGCCGCCTAAACCGTAGCGAGAGTCGTTAGCGATGCGTATTGCATCATCGTTGTCTTTCGCTTTAATAAGCGAAGCTACTGGGCCAAATAATTCGTCGTCATAGGCTGGCATACCAGGTGATAGGTTATCAAGTAGCGTTGGTGGGTAGTAGTAACCTGTTTGCGAAGGTATTTCGCCGCCCGTTACTATGTTTGCACCTGCTTTAACTGATTCCATTACTTGGTCGTGAATGCCGTCGCGTAAATCTTCACGAGCCATTGGGCCTAAATCTGTATCGTCAGCCATTGGGTCGCCCATTTTCATGGCTTCAAATTGCTCTTTAATTTGCGCTTTAAAGTCATCGTAAAGTGACTCTACAACCACAAAGCGTTTAGCTGAAACACACGTTTCACCGTTATTGATCATGCGACCTGTTACACAGGTTTTAACTGCAAGCTCTAAATCGGCATCATCGAGTACTAAGTAAGCGTCATTACTACCAAGTTCTAACACTGTCTTTTTAACGTGTTTACCCGCTTCTTCAGCTACTTTTTTACCTGTCGCATCACTACCCGTAAAGGTTACGCCGCTAATTGCTTTGTGTGCAATTAGAGAACTGGCGGTTTTGCCGTCGATAAGTAAATTGTTAAAGCAATACTCTGGGAAACCAGCTTGTTTAAATAGCTCTTCAATTTTTTCAGCCATGCCAAAGACGTTACCAGCATGTTTTAATACGGTTGTGTTACCCGCCATGATGTTGGCAGCACTGTAACGAATTACTTGATAAAGCGGGAAGTTCCACGGTTGAATACCTAATAATACGCCCGTTGGTTGGTAGCTAATGATTGCGCGGCCGCCGTCCATATCACGTTCTTCGTCAGCAAGTACTTGTGGGCCGTTTTCGGCGGTGTAACGACAAATAGCTGCACATAGTTCAACTTCTTGAAAGCCTTGCTCGTATACTTTACCCATTTCTTCGGTCATGAGTTTTGCAATAGATTCTTTTTGCTCTTCGAAAAGTGAGGCTAACTTATTAAGATATCTCGCACGTTCAGTGAACGACGTTAAGCGCCATTTTAAGTATGTTTCGTGAGATTTTTCGATTACCTGTTCAGCTTCTTTTTGAGAAAGTAGCGTATAGGTTTCAATGGTTTGCTCAGTTGCCGGATTAATCGTTTTAACTGTGTTACTCATTTCTATCTCCTTACAAATTAATTATCTATAAGGGTGCAAAACAAAAGCCAAAATCAAAAAAGCAATGTTAATTAAATTTAAGTCATTGAAATATAGAGTTCATTTCTTGTTTTTATTCTGCTAATAACTTTTTACTACTGTAAATATATTATCCAAGGCAGTAAAAAGTTCTGATTTATGCAAAAGTTACAAGGGTGATTGCTCATGTTTATTTAACTTATAGAAGTTCTCTAGCAATACGTTTTAATAGGTAGGTTTCTCGTAAAATGGAGAGTCCTTGTTTTTCACTATTAGCAAGTGTGCGCTCGTTATGTGCAATTGCGTCGTTAATATCAACCCATTTAGCGGTCATGCCATTTTGCTGCTCATAATGCTCTAACTGTGCTTTGCCAAACTCGTCGGCAATATTACATACAAAGCAATACGATTTAATATGAATAATATCAAAGTCGTCTTTATACCAAGGGCGATATTCTTCATAGAGTCCAAAGGCTTTAACAACACTTATTTTTTGTGCACCGGTTTCCTCGCTTAGTTCACGCATCAAACCTTGCTCAATACTTTCGCCTTCATCTACTCCACCACCAGGTAAACTGTAGTCTTCATAGCGGTTTGTATACATTAAAAGTATTTTATTATTTTTAATAACAATGGCGCGAGCCGTTAAACGGGTAAATTGACTGCCTTGGTCAATATTAATACCTGAATGTATTAAGGTTTTTAATTGCTGCATTTCGTCTCCTTTTTTAGGTTTTTAATAATAATAGTTGCTACCATTCTATAAATAGAAACGATTTTAATTATTAATCATAATTTATGATCGATTTTTTTCAGCATACGTAAATATTAGGTTGGTAACATTAATAGCATTTAATCGCTTAAGTTTATTTTAAAAATTAGATTCTGGGCGCACCTTTAAATTAATATCTAGGTTGCGTAGAATAAGGAAAAAGCATAGGGATTTATCATGTTAGACATACTTTTAGTAGATGACGACGTTGAATTTAGTGACGTTGTTTGCCACATAGTCGAATTCCTCGGCCACAATATAAGCACAGCTACCAGTTTAAAAGAAGCACATCAATGGTTTGAAAATAATGCCTTTGATCATGTGCTGCTTGATTTTATGCTGCCTGATGGTAGCGGTTTGCACTTACTTGATCACTTAAAAACGATTGGGCAATCTCCAAAAATTACACTTATTTCGGGCCATCCTTCAGTTAAAGGTATTTTAGCTGATATGTGTGAGCCAAATGTAGGGCATTTATTAAAACCATTACAACGTGAAGATTTAGAACTCGTTTTAAATGGCCCTAAAAAAGCAGTTAAAAAAGCAAAGTCGAGCGGTATTGTACGCCACTTTGGCGGTTTAATTGGTGAATCTGAGCCAATGCAAAAGCTTTACAACATGATTGAACGCGTAGCTAAAACAAATGCTAACGTGATGCTTATGGGTGAAAGTGGTGCAGGTAAAGAAGTAGTGGCTCAAGCTATTCATAACGCAAGCCAGTGCGAAGGGCCATTAGTTGCTAGCAACTGTGGTGCGCTTTCAAAAGAATTAATAGGTAGTGAATTATTTGGCCATGAAAAAGGCGCCTTTACCGGTGCTATAGCCCGCAAAGAAGGTGTATTTGAGCAATCAAATAACGGTACTTTGTTTTTAGATGAAGTGACCGAAATGCCAATTGATATGCAGCCAAATTTACTGCGAGTACTTGAAACTAAAAAAGTAACACGCGTAGGTGGTAACAGAGAAATACCAACCAATTGTCGTGTTATTTCAGCCACTAACCGCTCGCTTACCGATTTAGCGCAAAATAATATTATTCGTGAAGATATTTACTTTAGGTTGGCTGTTTTCCCTATTGATATACCGCCACTTCGCGATAGAAAAGAAGATATTCCTTTATTAGCTAAAGCCTTTTTAGATCAACTTAATGATGAAAACGGTACCGCATTTAGCTGGACACCCGCGCAGCTTAAAGAGTTACAGAGCTATGAATGGCCAGGTAATGTGCGCGAGCTTCGCCACGCTATACACCGTGCATTTATTATGAGCGATCCGCAAACCAGCGACATTACTCTACCTGATAACTTAGAGTCGCCTTTTTCGCGCGTTAATAATCAAGCGGCCGAAAAGCCAGTATCAGCAGGACAAACCATTGAAGAAGTTGAAAAAGAACTTATTCATGCAACGCTCGATAAGGTGCAAGGTAATAAAACGCTTGCTGCACAAATGCTGGGTATTAGTACTAAAACACTTTATAACCGCCTTAATGCATATGGCGGTATTGGTGAATACAAATAGATTTGAGGAAGGGCATGACATCCGATAACCAAACAGAGCAGCTAAACAAGTTAGTTCACGATGCAAGAGCGCCGCTTAATCGTATATCGATGAATGCAGAGCTTATTAAGTTGGTACTCGAAAACGATATGCCAAAAGATAAAGCGCTAGATGCACTTGATAAGATTATTAACAACTGTCAACAATGCAGTGAAAGTTTACAAAAAATAACTGACTCTCAATAAATATTAAGTGTTGTATAAACGCTAATTCGGGAAGCTAAATGAGCAAACAAGAACATCAAGGGAAAGCGAATATTACTTGGGCAGCTTTTATAGTTGTTGTGTTGAGTATTATTGTGGGTAACGCATTTTTAGCATTGAATACGATTCAAGGTTTAACACAAACCCAAAAAAGTTTAGACAACACTAATATGCTGACAACAGCAATTGAGCAACTACATTTGTCAATAGTGCAGGCTGAATCAGGCCAGCGTGGCTATTTATTAACAGAAGAGACTGACTATTTAACGCCTTACTACGATGCTATTGGACAAATTGAGGCGCAGACAGATCATGTTAAGTCGTTGCACTCTGAAATTGACGGTCAGGCTGAGCGTATTGCTCAGTTGCTTGTACTTGTCGATAGCAAAATTAAAGAGCTGAAGCAAACTGTAAACCTGGCACTTGATGATAGAGAAAGGCGTGCATTGTATGTGTTAAATACACATAAAGGCAGGGAGCTTTATAAGCAAATTAGAGAGTATGTTAATGAAATTCAAGACCGTGAATTACTCTTTAAAGTGAGCCATTTTTCAAAGTTAGCGCAAATTAAGAATGAAGCTAAAATCACGTTTGCTATTACAGCAGTCACAAGCATATTACTTATTATAGGTATGTTTGTAATGACGCGGCTTAATTTAAGAAATGCGGCACGGTATCGCTTTGAGCTTGAAAAACAAAACGAAACATTAGCAACTAAAGTGTCTGAGCGTACACAAGAGCTAACGTTGTATTCTGATGAACTGAGCCGAAGTAACCGAGAGCTTGAGGAGTTTGCTTTTGTTGCAAGTCATGATTTACAAGAGCCTCTTAGGAAAATTCAGGCATTTAGTGACCGTCTCGAAACCATGTTTAAAGATGAGCTTGGTGAAAAGGGTATTGATTATATTGGACGCATGAAAAATGCGGCGCAACGCATGTCTAATTTAATAAACGACTTACTAGAGTTTTCACGTATTACCACCCGCGGTAAAGATTTTGATGATACAAATTTAAACGACGTTGTAACCGATATACTCAGTGATTTAGAAATTGCCATAGGCGAGTCTAATACACAAGTTGATGTAGAGGATTTACCAGTTATTCAGGCTGATAAAAGCCAAATGCAGCAGTTGTTTTTAAACTTGTTGTCGAATGCTGTTAAATTTAGACGCCCAGATGTAAGTCCACATATAAAAATCAGTTACCAGCATGAAGACATTTTTAGCGAGGATCATAATGCTAATTTAAGCTTTCAAGTTATTACTATAGAAGATAACGGTATTGGTTTTTCACAAGACTATGCCGATAAAATATTTGTACCGTTTCAACGTTTACATGGCCGCTCACAATATAAAGGTACGGGTATAGGCCTTTCTGTATGTAGGCGTATTGTGGAACGCCATGGCGGAACAATTACAGCCCAAAGTAAAGACGGTGAAGGTGCAACCTTCATTATAAAACTACCTGTGGAAGCTGAGCTTTTCACATTGCAAGGAGAGGCTTAAATGCCCTATTCAAAAGTAAAACCGATTACTATTTTAATGGCAGACGATGATGAAGATGATCGTTTGTTAACACAAGATGCCCTTGCCGAAAGCCGTGTACTTAACGAGCTTCATTTTGTAGAAGACGGCGTTGAGTTACTTGAATATTTAGAACGTAAAGGTAAGTTTGAAGACAAAGCAGTTTCGCCGCGTCCTGGACTTATATTACTTGATTTAAATATGCCTAGAATGGATGGCCGTGAAGCACTTGAAGCTATAAAAGGAAACCCTAACTTAAAGGGAATTCCGGTTGTTATATTAACTACGTCTAAACAAGAAGAAGACATGGTTAAAGGGTATAACTTAGGTGCTGCATCTTACATTACAAAACCAGTAACGTTTGATGGTTTGGTTGATTTGATGAAAACGCTAGGAAAATACTGGGTAGAATTTGTAGAGCTACCGACAACATTTAACGATTAATGGAGATTGTATGTTAGATAAAGTGACTCAGTTGCTGCTTGTAGAAGACGATGAAGATGATTACATACTCACCTGCGACTATCTGGACCAATTGGATTCACACACGTTTAACATTCAATGGATAAGCTCCCCAGAGCAGGCAATTGCAACGCTTAGTAAAAATGAGCACGACATTTGCCTGCTTGATTACCGCTTGGGTGCATCTAATGGTTTAGATGTATTAAAAGAGGCCATTGCGAATGGCTTTAGCGGCCCAATTATTATGCTTACCGGGCAGTCAAACGATGAGTTAGACTCGGCAGCGCTTGACGCCGGTGCAGTAGATTACTTAATAAAAACAGAAATGAGTTCGAGCCGTTTTGCACGTGCTATTCGTTATGCACTTGCTCGTAAAGATGTTGAAGGCGAGCGAGTTGAACGTTTAAAAGCCGAAGCTGAAAATCGTTCAAAAGACCGCTTTTTAGCTCATTTGAGCCATGAATTAAGAACCCCTCTATCATCTATTTTAGGTTACACCGAATTATTAATGCAGAGCGATTTTAGTCAGCAAGCAGAAAATGAATTGGGTGTTATTTATCGAAATGGTAAACATTTATTGAGCTTGTTAAACGACGTGCTCGATTTATCTAAAATAGCGGCCGATAAACTCGAACTGACCTTAAGCGAAGTTAACCTTGATAGCATGCTTGCCGATGTATACACCTTAATGCGTGTATCGGTGCTTGATAAAGGCCTTACACTGCGTTTTGAATCTCAACAGCCATTGCCCTTAGTTGCACGACTGGATGCAACAAGAGTTCGCCAAATTTTAATAAACTTAATAAACAATGCGGTTAAATTTACCGATAAAGGCGAAATTGTTGTTAATGCGTGGACGCAGTGGGTTGATGATCGTGAAATGCTATTTTTTAGCATTAAAGATTCAGGCATGGGCATTGCCCCTGAAAAACAAGAACTAATATTTAAGCCATTTGAGCAGATAGCCGATGTGGAATCACGCTCTGTAGGTGGTGCAGGCCTTGGCTTGGCAATATGTGCTGAGTTGTTAGCGCGTATGCACGGTAATATTAGTTTGCACTCTGAAATTGGCAAGGGTGCTACATTTACGATTTCGGTGTATCCAGGTGATATTAGCGAAGTAGAACGACAAGTACTTAATTTTAGCAGCGTTCCACAACTACAAAGTAAATCGGCCCCATGCAAAGTGCATGGGCGAGTATTAGTAGTTGATGATTTACGTGATTTACGCATGTTAGTAGGGCATATGATCAGTACCTGTGGTGCGCGCGTAGATTACGCCGAACATGGGCAGCAAGCACTTGAAAAAGTGCGTATTGCAGATGCGTATAAAGCGCCTTACGATATTATTTTTATTGATATTCATATGCCTGTAATGGGCGGCAAGGAAGCTACCATAGAGCTTAGAAAAATGGGTTACAAAGGCCCAATAATCGCGCTCACTGCCGCTACTATGAAAGGCATACATGAGGAGCTTGCTGCACTTGGCTTTAACGATGTAATACCAAAACCTGTTGATAGCGCGGCTTTATATCAATGTTTACAAGATTACTTGGTAGCGCCAGAGCATGCACCGCAAGCTAAAGATATAAGCTGTGGCAAGGACTTAACTGAGAAGAAACAACGTTTTTTACTGGTTGAAGATGACCACGATGCAGCACAAATTACGCAGCTACTTTTAGAAAGCTTAGGTGTTGAAACCGTCATTGCGTCTAGCTGCGCACAATGTTTGCAAATACTTAATCACGACCAGCAATTTAATAAGGTATTGTTAGATATGCATTTACCTGATGGTCGTGGCGTTGACTTAGGCCAGCAAATTAATGAGCGATACCCTGAATTACGCTTAGTGATTGTAAGTGGAGCAGAGCCAGATCCAAGAGAAATAAAAGATTTAAATATTGACCGAGTTTTACTTAAACCTATTAATTTGAGCTTACTTGAAACGCTTATTAGCTAAGGACTGTTTCTCTTTTTAGGTTGAATTCATCAGTATGTTTGGTGTTTAGGCAAGGCTGAGCCTGTGTAGTGTGGTTATTTCCTATAAATAGGCGATAGCGAAGCAAAAATGCCGAACATGCGTTGCCCGATAACTCCTAGATTGAACAAATTTTAATTCTGAAAGGTCAACAGGCCCAATAACTGAGACATTACTTATATGCATTCAATAAAGTTAGTATCTGAAGAGTTAACACCATCAAAAGTAGTGTGTGTTGGGCGTAATTATACCGCACACATTGCAGAGCTAAATAACGAAACGCCAGATCAAATGGTCTTATTTAATAAGCCAAATAGTGCAATTACTAATACGTTATTTGCGGCTCATAACGGCGATACGCTGCATTATGAAACCGAGCTATGTTTTGTAGTTAAAAATAAAAAATTTGTAGGGGTTGGACTCGGCCTTGATTTAACTAAGCGTACTGTGCAAAGTAAATTAAAAAATAAAGGACTTCCATGGGAGCGCGCAAAAGCGTTCGACGGCTCTGTTATTTTAACTGATTTTGTAGCGCTAACAGAGACAATGAAGCACTTTACTTTTGAACTTAAAATTAATAATGAAGTAATTCAGCGAGGCGATACTCATTTTATGCTGCATAATCCGGACTCAATTTTACAAGAAATTAGTGAATTTATGAGCTTAGAAGATGGTGATGTAGTAATGACAGGCACACCGTCGGGCGTAGGCGAGGTAACACCTAAAAGTATTTTTGCTGTGGCACTTTATGCTAATGATCAGTGCTTGCTTGAGCATCAGTGGCAAGTAAGTAAAAATTAATAACTTGCTGTTGGTAGTGTTTATCAAAGTCGGCAAAGGTAGTTTTAAGCCAATTATGCTGACTTTGTTGATACTCAGGCGATTGTAGTACATTATTTTTTAGCGCGCGGTTAATTTTTTTAAGCGCTTGCTGTGCAAAATTATTAGGTGCGTTAGCCGCACAACCTATTGCTCCTCGTATAAATTGAATGTCATTTTCTGCAATTGGTACACTCTCTATATTCGTATATTCTCCTTGTTTATTAAAGTAATCGGCCATAAACGGGTAATCAATTGAGTAGTCTAAAAAGCCGTGACTCAAGCGTGCTATAACAGCCTGACTTTCATTTTCGCTACTCCAACTTAACGACGACTCTTTATCTCGTTTTGTGTTTTCAATAATTGTATTAATTTTAGTTGTAAATTTACGTGCAGCAGCTTGCCCGTATACGTATTGCGGGTCGGTTAATAAATTAATAAGGTGAATAGGCGAGCCGTGCTTTTCTTCTAATTTGGGCTTTAGCTCTTTAGTCGTGATAATTGAAAATGGGGGATATACCGTTGTTGGATTTGAGTAGTTAAGTAGTTGGTTATTATGTTTTTTATAAATAACACACGGGAAGCATACGTTTTTTCCTTCACTTAAATATTTATTTATACGCTGCTGAGGGACAATTAAGCGGGTATGTTTTACACCTGTTATTGTTCTAATGAGTTGCTCGGTTAGGTTGTCGCAAATACCGCCTTGTGGTGCACTTTCGCTTTTAGCTATATGAAAAGGGGGCGTGTAACTTTGCAGCCAAATAATTTCTTCTAGAGGCTGTAATTTTTGTTCAACAGCATGCGCGTTAAATACAATTAATAGACAAAATGCATAGTATCCGTTTCTCAGCATTGATAAGTGTTCGTTGAATTAAGAAAACTTAATTAAAGTATAGTGTTGGTTGTAGTAGGGTCAAATATTTTAGTTAAAAGCAGCCTTGTTCAAGGCTGCTTTTAACTGGTACATGCTTAATAAGGCATAGGATAGTTTTTAAATATAGTGTTAATCTCACTAAGAATTTCGTCGCTTAACGTGATGTTAAATGCATCAATATCTTCTTTTAATTGGGCTATGCTTGTTGCACCAATAATTGAAGAGGTTACGCCATCTACTTGGTTACACCATGCGAGTGCTAGTTGTGCTGGAGTAATATTGTTTGCATGAGCCAGCTCAACATACTGCTTAGTGGCTTGCTCTGCATTGGGTGTATCTCTAAAAATACCGTTGCGCTGCATGAAGGTCCAACGAGATCCTTCTGGGCGAGCACCGTTTAGGTATTTACCCGTTAATAAACCGGCTGCTAAGGGCGACCACGGTAAGTAGGCAATATCTTCGTGTACACATTGTTCTATTAAATACGGCCAGTCTTTAGCGTGCGCTAAACTAAACTCATTTTGAATAGATACCATACGCGGTAAGTTATGCTCTTTGGCCAAACTTAAAAACTGGCTTATACCCCATGGCGTATCGTCAGATAAACCGCAGTGCTTAATTTTACCTGCTTTAACACATTCATTAAGGCCCTCTAGAATATCAAGCATACTAGCTTGCTGCTCTTGTGTATTTACGTCGGTAAATTTAAGAGTGCCGGGCCATTGTCTGCCAAAGTGCGGGGTAGAGCGGTTTGGCCAATGCAGCTGATATAAATCAATGTAGTCGGTTTTAAGGCGCTTAAGTGAATCGTCTACGGCTTCTATTACCGTTTGGCGCGTAATATTGCCACCATCACGTACCCACGATAATCCATTGCCTGCAATTTTTGTAGCAAGTACCACATCGCTGCGCTTTTGCTGATTACGCGATAGCCAATCGCCAATAATTTCCTCAGTTTTTCCATATGTCTCTGGAGAGGGCGGTACTGCATACATTTCGGCTGTATCAATAAAGTTTACGCCTTGCTCTAGCGCGTAGGCTATTTGTTCATCAGCATCGCTTTGAGTATTTTGTTTACCCCAAGTCATACTGCCTAAACATACTCTTGAAACTTTAATACCACTGCTGCCAAGTGGGCTGTATTGCATGAGAATTCCTTATTGCTCGTCTTGAGAGTAGCTAACTAACGCCGATAAAAGAGGCTCTGCAATGAGGGCTTTTTGGCCTGTTTCAAAATCAAACATAACCACTTTTGAAGTGCCTGTTGTTGTTATAGCGTTTTGTGCGTGACTAAATACGGTGTAATTCATAACAAATCGGTCTGTTTTTATATCAGAAATAGTAACACCGACTGTAAGCGTATCTGGGAATGTAACTGGGCGTTTATAACGAATGTTATTTTCGCTTATTACCGGGCCCACGCCATTAGGGCTTATTGTATCGAACAGATTTATTTTATTTAAGAAGTCGATTCGGGCTATTTCAAAGTAACGTAAATACACTACATTATTTACGTGTTGTAGTGCATCCATATCAGCCCACGCTACGGTGATGTCAGTATGGATAGGGTGCTGATCTTTAAACGTTTGCATTATTTATTGGCCCTTAATTTTAAAGTACTTAGATTATCAACATGGGGTTACGAGCTCAAGGTAATTAATGGCAAGTTTTTTTATAAGATGATTGTACCTATTTAATTTTAGGTCTACAGTTAAATTGCACAGACAAACACAAAAACACACAGAGGTAGAAATATGCAGAACATAATTAACTGGTCCTTAGCTTGTTTGGTTTTTATAGCCTCTTTTACCTGTTACGCAATGGGTAACGAATCAGGCGCTATTATTTTGATGTTGGCGGGGTTTTTTTTCGAGGTTATGTTTTGGTTGCGCGGTTATAAAGAGCAAGAAGGTAATAAGCGCTTTTTTTAATCGCTAACTAGGGCCTGTTGACCTTTCAGGATTAAAATTTGTTCAATCTAGGGGCTATTTAATCGCGGCGCGAGGTTTGTGACCTAGTGGGCTAAGTAAAAACCGAGCAACAAAGAGTAAATTGCCCCTAGGCAGAACCCTTCGGGCAGCGTATGTTTGGCATTTGTGCTACGTTATCGCCTATTTATGGGGAATAACCACACTACATAGGCTCTGCCTTGCCTAAATACCAAACATACTGCTGCAAATTTAACCTCGAAAGATAAACAGGCCCTAGGCTTGCTTATCACATTTGATTATATAATAATAACTGTATAAATAACCAGTTATTGTTGTGGTGATGAAGAAGTTTATTCACATAGACATGGATTGCTTTTATGCAGCAGTAGAAATGCGAGATAATCCAAAACTTGCATGTGTACCGCTTGCTATTGGAGGCAATAGCCGACGAGGCGTGCTCTCAACCGCTAACTATATAGCTAGAGAATATGGCGTGCGATCGGCTATGTCGAACTATCATGCTAAACAATTATGCCCCGATTTAGTTATTGTCCCTGGGCGCATGGCTGTATACAAAGAAGCTTCAAATCAAATACGTGAAGTATTTAGCCGCTACACAGATTTAGTTGAACCTCTTTCTTTAGACGAAGCCTACCTAGATGTAACAGACAGCACCGCTTGTAAAGGCAGTGCCACACTTATTGCACAGCAAATAAGAGCCGATATTTACAATGCCACCGGGCTCACTGCATCAGCAGGCATTGCACCGATTAAATTTATTGCCAAAATAGCCAGCGACGAAAAAAAACCGAATGGTCAATTTGTCGTTTTGCCTCATGAGATCGATGACTTTTTAGCGCAATTACCGCTGGGGAAAATCCCGGGGGTGGGTAAAGTAACGCTCGAAAAGCTAAATTTAAAAGGCTTATATACCGGCAAGGATGTACGCGAAAAAGGCGTTAACTGGATGCAGCAACATGTGGGTAACTTTGGTGTGTCGCTTTATCAAAAATGTGCAGGTGAATATGTTGGTAAAGTATCAACAGATCGCATCAGAAAGTCGCTGAGTGTTGAGCATACCTACGAATACAACAAAACAAGTTTGCAAGAGTGCTTAGATGAGCTGCCAAAATTGTTAGACGAATTAGTTTTAAGACTTAATAAACAGCAATTACAAAACCGTATTAATAAGCTGAGTGTTAAAGTGAAGTTTGCAAATTTTGTAGTGACCTCAGCCGATCAGGCATACCACGAGCTAAACACAGAAATATTTATTCAACTCCTTACTAAGGCCTATCAACGAGGGCTACAACAACCTGTAAGATTACTTGGCATAGGCGTTGGCATTAAAAGCGAGCCAGAGCAAAACTTTCAACTGAGTATTCTCGATTAAGCTGTAAAGCCTGTAACCCCAAGTTGCCATTTATTGGCAACTTGTATAATTAGCTGATCTCACCTTGCTGGTCTTCAATATTTAAATCGACGATAATAGGGGCTTATGTTTTCTAACAGGACTTTATTTATGGCATACCCTCAAGCGGTTAGTGCAAGCCTTGAATGCACATCTCATGATGCGCTTATTATTATTAGTGATGACTTTTCTCTATTACCAAATAACTCATTACGTAATGCTATTTTAGACCAAGCAAAAGTTGATTCTCGTATTGGTAAACAAGTTACTTTATTAGTGATTGAAAACAAACGCGTTGTACTTGCGCCAACGGGTCCGATAAATAGAGATTACGACGATGTACGCCGTTATTTTGATGCTGCTAAATTAGCAATTAACGAAGCAAAAGCGTCGGGTAGTGTTAACCCTGCATTATTTTTACCAAATTTAAATGGCGATAGCCGTTATCAGCATGCTTTAGAAGTTGCTTATTTAGGCGCTTGCCAAGCCTTATGGCAGCCATTAGAAGCGCGTGAATATCACGGTGAAAGTATTGAACCTATTACTCAAATTGGTTTAGTTGGCGCAAGCGAGCAAACAATTAAAGCAGTTAATGCAATTGCTGCGGGCCAATATGCCGCGCGTGACTTATGTGGCACCGAACCTGAGCGTATGGCTCCACCACGTTTTGCTGATTACTGCGTTGATTTATTTAAAGGCTCAAACATTGCAGTTGACGTAATTGATGATATTGCAGCTATTGATAAAAACTACCCAATGCTAAGCACTGTTGCTCGTGCATCGTATGCAGTTGAGCGCCATCACCCACGTGTTGTTAAGCTTGAATATGTACCAGAGGGCGAAATTACTCGTACACTTATGTTTGTAGGTAAGGGTCTTGTATACGATACAGGCGGCGCCGATTTAAAAGTAGGTGGCCATATGGCAGGCATGAGCCGTGATAAAGGTGGCGCAGCTTCTGTTGCGGGCTTTATGAAAGCTGTTGCGGATTATCAGCCTAAAGGCGTTAAAGTAGTATCGTACTTGGCTGTTGTTCGTAACTCTATTGGCTCGGATTGTTTTGTGCCAGATGAAATTATTACTAGCCGCGAAGGTATCCGTGTACGCATTGGTAATACCGATGCAGAAGGGCGCTTAGCAATGGGCGACCTGCTTAGCGAAATGAAAGATTTAGCTAAAGGCGAAATAAACCCAACGTTGTTTACTGTTGCTACATTAACGGGTCACGCGGCACGTGCAATGGGTCCTTACGGTGCGTATGTTGAAAACGGTCCAGCTCGTAGCGCAGGTGTTTCACGTCAAATAGCTGACCTTGGAGATTTGTGGGCCGATGGCGCAGAAGTATCGCGTTCTCGCCGTGAAGATTACGACTTTATTAAACCACGCACGCTAGCTGACGATGTACTCTCTAGTAATAATGCGGCATCTGCAGTTACTGCTCGTGGACATCAGTTCCCTATGGCGTTTATGGCTATTGTTGGTGGGCTTGATAAGCACGGTAACGACTCTGCGCAACCTTTGCCTTATGTGCATATGGACATTGCAGGAAGCGGTGTTGAAGGCGGTGATTGGCAGCATGGCAAGCCAACGGCTGCATCAGTAACGAGCTTGTTTGCACGTTACTGTTTGTAAGCTAAAAACTTACATGCAATAAAAAAGCCCTGTTAATTCAGGGCTTTTTGCATTTTATGAGAACGGTATCGATTAATCTAATTTAAAACGATTAACTACGCTCGAAAGCTCTTGGCTACTTTGTTTAAGATTATCACTGGCATCGGTAAGCTGTTTAGTATTATTTAATGATTGCTCAGTTGATTGAGATAGCTCATTAATACGCAAATTAACCTCGTCGGCAGCTTGAGTTTGCTGCTCTGTGGCGCGTGCGATTTGGCTGTTCATTTCGGTAATAATTGAAACAAGTCGTTCTATTTCATTAAGTGAAGTATTGGCTGATGACGCCTGATCTACGGTAGAAACTGAAAGTGCTTGGCTTGATTTAACTGCTTCTACTGCTGCTTTTGCACCTTCTTGAAGTTTAGTGATCATGGTTTGAATTTCGTCGGTACTTTGCCCTGTACGACTGGCCAGTGTTCTTACTTCATCTGCAACAACAGCAAATCCTCGGCCATGCTCTCCTGCGCGAGCAGCCTCAATGGCAGCATTTAATGCCAGTAAGTTTGTTTGCTCCGATATGCTTCTTATTACATCAAGTACAGAGCCTATATTATGGCTCTCGTTGGCTAAATCTTCTGTTACGCGGCTGACTGTTTCTATGTTGCTTGAGAGTGTTTCTATTGCTGTAATTGTTTGCGCAACTACATTTTTACCCGTTGATGCGTTTTGTGCTGCATCCTTAGCTGCTTGCTCTGCGGCTTCGGCGTTACGGCTTACATCATGTATTTGGTGAGTCATTTGCTCCATGGCAGCTGCAACTTGGGTTGAGCTGTCGTTTTGAAGCTCAATAAACGAGTGGCTTGTTCTACTTGAATCATCAACTGTATGCGCATGTTCGCTTACGTCGTTTGCACTTTGTGCTACATGAGCAAGTGACTCTCGCATTTTTAGAGCAAATAAATTAAATGAACGTGATAGTTCAGATATTTCATCATTCCCGGATTCATTTAATTTACGGGTTAAATCGCCTTCGCCTTGTGAAATATCTTTCATCATATCGGCCGCTAAGCGAGTCGGTATTAAAATACTCTTACCTATAAAGTAACTAAGTAAAATAACAGCAATAATCATAATTATTGCACTGACGACTATAAGATTACGTTGCTCACTAAATGCTTCGTCAATTGAATCAAGATAAACACCTGAGCCAATAATCCATTGCCATTGATTAAAACCTTTAACAAATGCGATTTTTTCAACCGGTTTTTCTTTACCTGGTTTTGGCCATTTATAAGGAATAAATCCCTCGCCAGAGCGTTTAACTATATTAACCATATCAACAAACAGTGCTTTGCCGTCAGGGTCTTTATTATTGGTTAAATCTTTTCCTTCAAGCGCAGGTTTTATAGGATGCATAACCATTTTTGGCTGGTAATTGTTAATCCAAAAGTAATTGGTTTTGTCGTAGCGCAGAGCTCTTATTGCATTAAGTGCTTGCGATTGAGCTTGTTGTTGAGTGAGAGTATTATTTTGCTCAAGGTCATAAAAGTGCTCGATTATACTGTACGCAGTTTCTACTACATTTTGTGTTTTTATGTATTGCTCGTCTTTTAGCGAACTATATTGATGAGTTAGGCTCGATATACTAAGTATTATTAGTCCAAATACAACTATGGCTATTAACAGTGAAAAACGCTGGGATATACTAAAACTTCGTAGATTAGGCATACATTTATCCTCAAAAGGTGTGCGCTTTAGCGCATAGGATAAGCGTAGCTAAAAAGAAAGTTTAATCTAGGTCCGACGAGTAATAATGCAAAAAAAAGGCTGATTTATCAATCAGCCTTTGTCTATTTTTAAAATAGTTTAATTATTTAACATCAAAATGACGATTAAAAAAGTTTGTAATTGTTTGATGTAAGTGTGTTTGCACCTGTTTACCACGTAGGCTGTGCTTAGAGCCTGGGTAGGTCATCATTTCAAACTGTTTTTCGTTATCTTGTAGTTGCTTAAATAATTTAGTTGAATGCGTAAACAACACGTTATCGTCGGCCATTCCATGATAAATCATTAATGGACCTTTTAAGCCATCTGCGTAGGGGAATACTGCGCTGTCCTCATAGCCTTTAGCATTGGTATCAGGATGACCTAAATAGCGCTCAGTGTAATGGGTATCGTATAGAGCCCAATCGGTTACTGGAGCACCCGATACGCCCGCTTGAAAGTAATCGCCCGCTTTAAACATAGTCATAAGTGCCATGTAGCCACCGTAGCTGTGGCCATAAACACCAATACGCTGTGGATCTACGTAATCAAGTGTACGTAAAAACTCTACGCCTTTAATTTGATCGGCAACTTCTACTACACCTAAGTGTTTATAAATTGCATCTTCAAACTTTTTGCCACGGTTATACGAACCACGGTTATCGAGTTGAAAAATTACGTAACCTTGTTGCGCCATGTACTGAAAGTACAAGTTTTTACTGCGCCAGCTATTCGTTACTCGCTGAGCATGCGGGCCGCCGTATACGTTAACAATAACAGGATGCTTTTTACCATCGGTTACGTTACTTGGCTTAAATAAACGGTAGTGCATAACTTGACCATCTTCAGCTTTGATTGTGCCGTATTCTGGTTTTGTTAAATCGCTTAAATAAGGGGTAAGCGGGTGATTACTATCTAGCTTATTTTCTTCAAGCCATGTAATAAATTCGCCGTTTACTTTGCGAAGCGCAGCTGAGTTTGGTTTATTATCAGATGAACTATTATCGATAAAGGTTTTGCTGTCTTTTGCTAGCACAACATTATGGTACTGACCTTTTTCGGTGATACGTTTGGCGTCGCCTTTTTTAAATAAAGGCGCGCTGTATAAATGGCTTTCAAGCGGTGTATCTTTTCGACCGGCAAAGTAAACAATGCCTTTTTTCTCATCAATACCTTTTAAGCTATCAACAGCCCAATCACCAGAGGTGATTTGACGTACAAGTTGACCGTTTGTGCGATACAGATATAAGTGTTTAAAACCGTCGCGCTCAGATGCCCATACAAAATGTTTTTTGTCTTTTAAAAACTCAAGATCAAAATGTAAGTTAATCCACGTTTCGCTGTCTTCGGTTAATGCTACTTTTTGGACTTTAGTTTCGCTGTTATAAAAACGAAGCTCTAATTTATGTTGCGAGCGATTTTGCCATTGGTAAGAAAGTGTATTGCCGTCTTTTAGCCACTTAGCACGCGCGATATAAATGTCTTCATTTTTACCTAAATCAATCCAATCTACTTTTTGGTCGTTTAGTTTAACCACACCGAGTTGAATTTTAACATTGTCGGTACCTGTAAACGGGTAGCGTTGGTTAAATAATTTAACTTCATCAGCGTAAATTTCGTTACGGATAGCTTCTTTTACTGGAGTTTCGTCAACGCGGGTATAAGCAATTTTAGTTTCATCACCTGACCACCAGTAACCCGTCATGCGGCTCATCTCTTCTTGAGCAACAAACTCAGCCATACCATTTTTAATTACGCCACCGCCATCTTTACTAAGCTGAATTTCTTTTCCTGAATCAAGCTCTAAAGCATAAAGATTTTGTTCACGAATGAATGATACATAATTACCTTTAGGTGAAAAGCGTGCATCGGTTTCAAATGTTTCAGTATTGGTTAGCTTTTTACTTTTACCTGAGGCTAAATCGTAATAGTAAAGGTCGCCGTTAAGTGGGAATAAAAGTGCTTTACCGTCTTTCGACCATTTGTACTCAAGTATGCCTTTACCAAAAATACGTTGGCGTTCGCGGCGGGCTTTTTCTTCATCTGATAGGTTTTCTGGGCCTGAAAATAATTTTGCCGAATCAACTAGCACACGATTGGTGTTATCTTTTAAATTATATTCCCATAAATCGTAGCGGTTGTAGTCATCGCTTTTACCTTGCAGGTAAGTTACACGGCTGCCGTCAGGCGAAAATTTAAGTTGTACAGGTGATTTACCTGAAAGGCTCGGATCGTCAAAAATACGCTCCAACGATAAAGGTTTTGCTTGAACACTAATAGCGCCAACCATTAATGGTAGGGCTAGTGAGAGGTGTTTTATTTTTTTTAGCACAAGGTTGCCTTAGCTTATTATAAATATTGCTTTGATGGTAAAGCCAAGCGTGTGCAACTGCAACTAAATGCTATAAAGTGGCGATTATTAAAGACAAAGTAGGACATAACAATGACGAACCTTAAATTTGAACTTGCACCAGAGCTTAAACGCGACTGTATAGAACTTGCCGATTGGCCGCTGTGTAAAGTACTTTTATTAAACGATAGTCAGTATCCGTGGTTTGTATTAGTGCCAAGGCAGGTTAACTTAAGAGAAATAATTGATTTATCTGAGGATGATCAAATAGTTTATTTAAAAGAGTCAGCCAAGTTAAGTAAGTTATTAATGGATGTGTTTAGTCCGGATAAGTTAAACGTAGCGGCTTTAGGTAATATGGTACCACAATTACATATTCATCATATTGCGCGCTTTACGAGTGATGCTGCTTGGCCTGCGCCAATTTGGGGTAAATTTCCTGCAGTCCCTTATAGTGATGAGCAAATAGTAAAATTAAAAACCCATTTTTAATAGCTATTCGGGTTTATTTATCTTTCGGGGTTAAATTTTTAGTAGCCTGTTTAGTTTTTAGGTAAGGCCGAGTTTATGCTTATATTGTGCGTCTGCTTCGCATAAATAGGCGATAACGTAGTATAAATGCCAAATATACGCTGCCCTAGGTAGAAAAAATTTTAATACTGAAGGTCAACAGACTCTAATCAATAAGGAATAAAATGAAACTAATCAATCAACTTTGTACGGGTTTATTTATTGTCGCATTATCAGGTGGGCACTTTGCTGTTGCAGCTGAGCGGGCAGTTAACACTGAAATTATTAAAAAGACAGATATAGAAAATTTAGTTGAACATAGTAATCATGTTTACTCGGGCGCACAGCCCAATGCTGAGCAGATCAAGTTATTATCACAAGCGGGTGTAAAGCATGTCATAAACCTGCGCGCTTTCAGTGAACAAACGTGGGATGAAGGTGAGTTTGTGCGATCTTTAGGGATGAGCTATCACGCATTACCTATTGCAGGTGCGAAGGATGTTACTGTTGAAAATGCGCGTAATTTAACAAACTTACTTAATGAGTTTGAGGGAGAATCGATTTTAGTGCATTGTGCAAGTAGCAATCGAGTTGGAGCGTTGATTGCAATTTCTGCACATGTGCAGGGTCTTGATTTAGAGGCCGCGCTTGATAAAGGAAAACGCTGGGGTATGAAAAGTCTAGAGCCTGTAGTGCGTGAAGTGGTAAACGATAAATAATAAAAAAGCGCTGCAATTATAAACTACAGCGCCCTTAAATTATCACCGTGCTAGGTTATTTTAAACCTAGTACTTCTTTACCTTGTTTAAACGTTACATCTACAGGGATATTTGCTTTACTTAGTTTTTCTAAGTCTTTAGCTAGTTCTTCTTTAATATCGCCATGCGTTGCGATTAGTTGATCTACTTTTTCGTAATCGCCATCACCTTGTAAGGTTAAAATTAAGCGAGATAGGTCTGCAATAGCAGTGCTCATTTTTTCCATGTTTATACTATATAAGCCCGCTTCATTTTTAGAAAACGCGCCTTCTTGTGCAAAAAAGTTAAAGCGGATCATATTCGCTTGACCATGCGCACTTGATGCACCAAAACGTACTGAGCGGAATATGCCAGCCATAAACGTCGTGTAGTAATCTTCAAGCGTACCTTCAGTAATTTCGCCTTTTTTAAGCAATTGCTCAACCATGTACAAACCTAAAATATCGGCTTTACCTTCTTCAAGTGCACTCGCGTGCTCTTGTAATGATTGACGAACAGTTCCTTTACCAGTGATTGTATTTTTAATACCTAAACCGTGAGCGACTTCATGGAACATCGTATTGGCAAAAAAGGCATCAAAAGTAATGTGTTTACGCTGCTCAGGTACAATTAACTGCTCTGAAATTGGCACTAAAATTTTATCAAACTTAGCGCGCATCGCATTTTTAAGTTGCAGACGACGTGTGCCTTTTTCTAACTGTACTTGCTCATCGTTTGGTAAGTTAATTGCAATTGTTTTGCTGCCAGCGTTTGAATGCCCTGCGTAGTAAACAACATCATAGGCATTTAGATCGGCGTCAGAGCCTGGTACTTCTTGTTTGTACTTGGCATCAACAGGTAAGTCTTTTTGAAGTTCAGGTAAAAATGCTGCAAATTTAGCTAAACGTTCGCTCCATTTTAAATCTTTAATAAGTACGTAAGATTCATAAGCAGCACGGTAACCAAATAATTGGTCTTCATAAGTTTCAATTGGGCCAATAACCACATCTACGGGGTTGTTTTTCATGTCCATCCAAGCAAAGTCAGAAACTTGGAAGTCATCTTTTTGTAGAGCGTCAGCACGCAGGTTTAGGTAATTAGCAAACTCTTTATCATCAGCAAGTTTACTTGCTTCGCGTAAAAGGTCAGCGGCTTGTGCAAGCTCAGCAGCATACTCTTTTGAATATGGCACGCTATAAAGCTTACCTTGCTCATCACGCTTAATTACAGAGTAAAGCCCTGTTTTGTCTTCAACGTCTGCGTTGTTTAACTCTTCTTTGGTTATATCTGCAGGGTAAAACTGTGCGCCAAGAGGCTTTTCTTTATAGCTAGATAAAAACGCTTCATCGCCATTTAAACGATCCCATGGACCGTAGTTAATATCGGCAAATTTACGTACTTTTTCGTCACCTAACTTTGTTAAAAAAGCATCTTTATTCTCACCAAAAGATTGCTTCCAAAATAATTCGTCCATTATTTTTGAGGCATCAATAAGCTTTCCAACCATCGCTCTTTGGTTGTCGCTCAAGTGTGATAAATCACTTTTCAAGCTAAAGTCGGTGTAAATATCTAAACGTTGTTTATCTGCATTAATAAGCTTAGGACCTGATTGTGCACTGCTTTTTTGAGCAAGCTCTACGGCTGTGTTGTCGGTAGAAGACGGTGCTTGTTCAGAACATGCACTAAGAAAAACAACACCAGAGAGCATAATTGCTTGGCTAATTTTATTTAAGATCATTATATTGCCTGTTAAAAAGTAAGTTTAATAATTGTACTGTTTTAGTTAAAAGGCTAAATACGTACAAACGCTTCCTTATTGTGAGTGCATTAAAGCAAAACTAAATGGTAAATAGCAAGTATTTGGCGTTGTAAGGCAAGCATGAGCGGTAAAACATTATAAATAAAATAAACTTCTATAATTTTCTTAACTTTATCGGTAAGTTAGACAATACTAATTATATTACTAATACAAAAATTAACTGCCTGAGTTCGCAGTTACTTTACAGGCTGAACACAAAAGGACGGCAGCTTTATGTCTACAGAAAACGCTTTATTAACGATTCTAGTCGATAGAATAAATAACGATACGTTGGTTTTACCAACGCTACCTGAAGTAGCGATTAAGGTTCGCCAAGCTGCAGATAACCCTGATGTTAATTTAATGCAAATGTCAGATGTAATCTCACAAGATCCAGCGCTTTCAGCTCGTATGATAAAAGTAGCTAATAGTGCAATTATGGGACGCTCTGTAAAAGTATCTAATTTACAACAAGCGGTGACTCGCATTGGGTTGCGCCAAATTAAAAATATTGCAACGGCTATGGCGATGGAGCAATTATTTGTATCAAACAATGAGCTGATTAAAGGCTACATGGGTAAGGCTTGGCAAAAAACATTAACCGTTGCTAGCCATTCAATAACACTCATGGAGTTTTACTTAAAAAACAATAAACACACTTCATTAAATCGTGATTCAATTACATTAGCAGCACTTGTTTATAATATTGGTGTATTACCAATTTTAACTGAAGCTGAGCGCCACCCTGAAGTGTTTGCTAATCCAAGCTTTTTAGCTCACGCAATTCAAAAACTGAGTGGAAAAATTGGCTCATCCATCATGCAAGCGTGGGAGTTTCCTAAAGAGTTTGTTGATGTAGCTCTAAGCTGGGCAGATCCAAGTTACAAACCTGATAAAGTTAGTTACGTCGACTTTATTCGAGTAGGCGCTATTTTAGAGGGGACGTTACAAGTTTCTGATAAATCGGCAGCGCTGCAAACATATATAGATAAAGGTGTAATACCATCTATGCAATTATTCACAAGTGATGAATACAACGATATGCTAACTGATGTGAAAAACATGTTTAGCTAAACATTTTTTATTACACAAACAAAAAGGGTTAACTTGCGTTAACCCTTTTTGTTTTTATTGGATAGCGTCTAGTACTATCCCATCGGTTCTACGAGTTGGGTATAGCGATTCAACTACAAAGCTTGGTATAAAGCCTTTAGCTGATGACACCACTACTTTAGATTTAGCACCAATAATACGTGCATTAACAATAACGCCACGATTAGTGTACGTAAGTGTGCCAGTTAAAGTGTATTCAATATGTGGATAGCCTTTAATGTCTTTACCATTTCGGCTAAACGAAAAATCACCCAAAGGCGTCACGTGCACTGTACCTGTATGTTTGTAATCAACAACAGACAAACCAAACTCTTGTAATTCAGTAATAAAGCTTTCAGCTAAATGATTACCAAAAATATTAGTGGTTTGCAGGTTATCGTCTAAATTTACAAACGAAGTGATAGCGATAGGCGTACTACTATTTATGTAATTCATATTTTCAATCAGCTTCATTGCTAATTGCTCTGTATAATTACTTAGTAACTTACTGCTGTTAATTGGGCGGTAATTATTTTCAGGAAATTGCCAGTTACTCACGCGAGGCTGATTATTCTCAGCATAGCGATTATGGGCGTTATTATAGCCAATATTGTTATGTGGTGCATGCCCATTATAAACAGGGTGAGTAGAACAAGCGGATAGTGATAGTGTAAAAAGTGCCGATAAAGTAAGAGATATCTTTTTTGATAACATGTTTTCTTCCTGAAACATAAGGGAATTTTATAAATACCCCTCTTTATCGACACACTTTTTGATTACTTTAACTAAATTTAATAATTACTTTGTTTATTTTTGATTATGGTGTTTTTTTAATCTCTTCTTTTTTATAGCGAAGTTTACCTGCAACCCAGGTTTGTAGTACGTTCGTCTTGTATATCTCGTCAACAGGTACTTTAAAGTAGTCTTTATCAAGTAAAATAAAGTCTGCCCATTTACCTTTTTCTAAACTACCCACCTTAAATTCTTGATGGGCTGAATAAGCGCCACCGAGAGTAAATGCACGTAATGCATCTTCGCGGCTTAGTACTTCACTTGCGCGCCAGCCGTTTTCAGGTAGTTTGTTATGATCCATGCGTGTAATGGCTGAATACAAACCATCAAATGGATTTGCAAGCTCTACAGGGTAATCAGAGCCTGCTGCAACCACCGATCCTTGCTTTAAAAATGTTTGCCAAGCATAGGCACCGCTTAATTGTTTTTCAGTTAAGCGTTGCTCTGCCATATGCATATCAGAAGTGGCATGTACTGGCTGCATTGAAGGGATTATTTTTAACGCTTTAAAGCGAGGGATATCCTCAGGCGTTACAATTTGTGCGTGCTCTATTCGGTTACGTAGTAATATACCGCCCGTTTTTTTAAACACATTTTGATAAGCATCAAGTACTACTTTATTTGCTTTATCGCCAATTGCGTGGGTATTTGCGCTAAAGCCGCTTTTAAAGCTTTGTGTAAAGAGCGCTTCGAGTTTTTCTTGTGTTTCAAGCATTAAACCATGGTGACCAGGTCTGTCTGCGTATTCTTCAATCAGAGCGGCTCCGCGAGAGCCAAGTGCGCCATCGGCGTAAACTTTAACACTGCGAATTTCCATAAAGTCATTTTTGTCGTGGTATCGGCCTGCCTTTAACATTGTGCCTAAATCAGGACTTGCACCACTTAGCATTGCCACAATACGTAATGGTAAATTACCAAGGTCGCCGCGCTCTTTGTAAACCTCCCATGTGGTTTTATCAATACCTGCATCGTGAGTAGAGGTAATGCCTAAACTTAATAAATGCTTACCTGCTGCATCAAGTGAGTCACTTATATCTTGTTTTGAGGGGGCTGGCATATGCTGGGTAATTAGCGATTCTGCTTTATCTACAAAAATACCTGTAGGATTACCAAATTCGTCTTTAATTATTTCACCGCCTTCAGGCGCTTTTGTTTTGGCTGTAATACCAGCAAGTTCGAGCGCTTTTGAATTAACCAAAATGGCGTGGCTGTCAACCCGCGAAAGAACCACAGGTCGATCGCTAACTATTTTGTCTAAATCTTTAGCTGTAGGAAAGCGTGTATCAGCCCAAAGCTCTTGGTTCCAACCTCGCCCTATAATCCAACCTTGTTTATTATCGGCAAATACTTTTAGTTTATTTGTTACTTCATCAACCGATTTTGCGCCGCGTACGTCAAGTTGCGATAAATTATCTCCTAGGCCAATAACGTGCCCATGAGCATCAATTAAGCCAGGTAATAAGGTATTACCGTGCGCGTCAATTAGCTTAGCATCTGGGTAGCTATCTTTAAGTGTTTCGCTACCTAGTTTTACTACCTTGCCATTTTTAATAACGAGGGTAGAAAACTGCTGTACTTCACCTTTGTATAAAGGGGTATAACCATTGGCGTTATAAATTACTTTTGTTTGTGCGAGAGTGTAACTAGAACTAGCGCAAAGGCTGGCTAGTATGAGTGGTTTGATTATTTTTTTGAGCGACATAAGGCATTATTTTTTATTGTTAGTGCGTTAACACTAGCAAACCCAACTTTATAATACCAATATGTGAGACAAATTATGATGAAGAAAAAAGCAGTAAAGCTAGAACATAAAATATCTAGCTTTTGAAAGGGTTTATTTACTAGCGTATAAACTGTATTCACTTAGCGTTAGCTTGCCGTCTTTGTCTTGATCGTAGCTTGAAAACCGAGACCACAAAGCGGGGTCTACAGCGGTTTCTGAACGTGTTAAAAAACCATCCTGGTTTCTATCTAGCTTTTTAAATTGCTTTGCAATGTCGTTACTTGCGGCAAAACTAAATGCGCTAAAAATACTAAACGCCAGCAGCGTTATATAGCTAATACTTTTCATACAAATCACTTAGTAAAGGTTGTTAGTTAGATAACTTTTAAATTCGACTAGCGAAATTTGGTTATCTTGGTTTTTGTCCCATTTTACAAAGGTGTTTAAAAGTTGTGGTTGGGGATCAAGTTCGTCGTGTGTTAAATAGCCACTTTTGTCGCTATCTAAGTGATCAAAGCGTTGCTTTACATCAAGTGCCGCGGCATCAAAGCTTAATAGCATTAAAATGCTTATAACAAGGGGAAGTATCTTCATGGTGTTCCTTCCAAAAGATGTATTTAAAGTTTGTGGCTAAAATAAAGTGAAAAGGAAAAAGCACTTGCCGTAATTTAACTCCCAACATTAAATCCTTTTACACACTCCCTCAGGGATTATGGCAAATGCTTTTAATTCCAGTTTACCTATAACAAGCTTAAGTAAAGCTTAATCAGTAATTACTCATTAAGGTTTAAAGCTTTCAAATTCTTTTTTTGAGACTTTTCCATCACCGTCTTCATCTAAGTCGGCAAATTGTCTCATTACTTCCTTATCTTCCTTTGCTTCTGCAATTGATATTTGTCCGTCCATGTCTTTATCTAAGTGGGCAAAACGCACATTTGTTGGCGATGCAATTACAGTGGCACTAATTGCTAAAAACATTAATGAAAAAGCGGCTATAAGTTGTTTCATAATCACGTTCCTTATTAAATGAGTTTATTGAATAAATTTTTTGAATTCATCTAGCGACAATTGCCCATCTTGATTAGTATCAATTTGAGAAAAATTCTCGTGTAACACAGCATCTTCACCTGCTTCGGCTTCACTTAATGTGCCGTTACTGTCTTTATCAAGTTCGTTAAAAGTCGCGTGAACGTCCATTGCGTGTGCATTAGCGCCTAAAAAGCCTAAAGCCAGTAATGATGAAATTACTAAAATGCGTTTGTTCATAATTATTTCCTTATTGATTAAAGTTATTACACCTATTACAAAAATGGTGCCAATAATAATTATTGATATTTTTCAATTGGTTATTATTTTTTCTTTAAGCCAGTGAGAAGTTTTTACTGGGTTTATTGTAATTTTTGTGCGCCTTTTGCAACATTATGCAGTGAGATTAAAGGTAGGGTTTAAGAATCAATGGTTTACGTTGTCTCTATTTGGCGACACATTGTTTTATAGTGCTGGCTGTTAATCGTATTAAATATAATTGCTGGTTCAGCTAGTGTATAAGGTAAGCACTTAATAATAGAGCGCTTAACTTAAAAGGACTAAACGAAATGCCAGCAACCATAGCTAAAAAATACCAAGCAATGCTTAACTGGCGGCCTAATTTAATTGGGCAATTTGCAATGAGTATGCTGCTTTCGCTACTTCCGCTTTCTATAGTGGTGATCGTATTTTTAAATTCGCTTAATAAGCAATTAGCGGTTACTCAAAGTATTGTGAGTAACAACTACCAAGTTACTAAATCGTTTAACACTTTAAAGCAAGAACTCAACAGTCTTGAACGCGCCACTAGGCAAAACTGGGTATTAAAAAGTGAATCGCTAGATAAGCTTATTGTCGATAAATGGCAATCATCCCTACAAAGCATTGATGAACTCAAATTTGTAAACACGAATAAAGAGTATATCAACCAATGGCAACGCTTATATACCACCTTACAAACCGCGCATGTAAAACTCGTTGAGCAAAAACAACAACAAGCTGAGCTATTTGTGCCAGTGAGCGATTTAATTGCTGAACTTACTTTATGGTTACGTGATAAAAACGAAGCGCAAATTACCAATAACCAAAATGAGCTTACAAGCCTGCAAGCGTCATTTATAAACTGGTTGGTGGCACTTATTCCACTGACTTTAATTGTTGGGGGAGGCTTTTTATGGCGTATAAGTGGGCGACTAAAAGGGTTAACTACGGTTATTGATAAGCTTGGGCAGGGGCATTGGCAGCAAAAAATATCTGTGAAAGGTTCAGCTGAGCTTGTTGAGCTAGGAGAAAAGCTCCAATGGGTGCAAGAGCAACTACATATGCTTGAGCAGCAAAAAGATACTTTTTTACGCCATGTCACCCATGAGCTAAAAACGCCGTTAGCTTCAATGGTCGAAGGTACTGACTTACTAACTGATGAAATAGTAGGCCCAATTACAGGTGAGCAAAAAGCGGTACTTGAGCTTATTAGCCAATCTATGGTGCGCCTTCGCACAATGATTGACAGTTTATTGAGTTATAATGCGATTCGTACCAGTAAAGACAGTCTAAGCGAAGTTGAATTTAGCCTCCTTATTAATAAAATAAATAGCCATTTTGAGCATCGCTTAAGTGCGCGTGAGCAGGCTCTGCAATGGAAAAATGACTTACCAAATAAACCGCTTGCTTTACCTAGTGAGCTTATTGAGATGATTTTAATTCAGCTTATCTCAAATGGCTTAAAATTTTCAGAAGATAAGCAAAGCGTTACTATTAATTTAGCGCTTGAGCAAAATCAACTTTGTATCGCTGTGCTCGATAGAGGGTGCGGTATTAAAGAGCAAGAAAAAACTCAAATTTTCAGCGCATTTTATCAAGGTAAACACAGTAAAAATGTTACGCTGCAAGGCAGTGGGCTGGGCTTAACTATTGTAAAAGAGTCTGTTGAACAGCTAAGAGGTACACTTACTGTTGAACATAATGAGCCACATGGTTGCCGGTTTTCAATTAAAATTCCCATAACAAAAAATCTAGGAGTTAATTAACATGCGCTTGCGTTTAATCGCTATTTTATGTGTGCTCAGTAGCAGCATGGTTATATCTGGTTGTGAAATTAATAATGGGCAAGAAGAGCGTGTGTCAATTACACCAGCACCTGTGGTCGATACTAAAATAAAAAACGACAAAAACAGCAAACCAAGCCCAAAACCCAGACCAAAAATAGAACCTAGCTACCCTCCAGCAGAGCAAGTTATTGCATGGCACGCTAATCAGTGTGGCGGATTTAAATTGGTGCCAAAAAAAGATATTTTTACAGGCGAAAACGATCTTAAACGCTTTTTTAAATTTATGTGCTTAAACATAAATGATGATCCAAATACAGTAATGACTAAGTTGCTAAAACTCGATCTTGCTTACTTTTGGCCAGATGATATAAAGCAATATTTATGGCTTCAAAAGCAACAAGTGACTATGCAAATAAATGCTAAAAAAGAGCAACAAGCACTTAACAATAAAATGCAAGAAACCCTCTCATCGTTAGCAACAATTGAGCAGCAGCTTTTACTACGAGAAGAAACTAAGGAGCAGTAACTATGGCAGCAACTAAAGTGCAAGGTGCAAAAGTATTACTCGTTGACGACGACGCTAGCTTATTAAAACTGCTCGCTATTCGTATCGAATCAAAAGGGTACGAAGTAACGACCTGTGAAAGCGGCTTAACCGCACTACAAATACTTAAAAGCCAAGTGTTTGACGCCGTAATAACCGACTTGCGTATGGATGAAATGGATGGCATGGCGCTGCATCGTCAGTTGCAAAGCCGCTACCCTGCATTACCTGTCATTATGATGACAGCGCACGGTTCAATTCCTGATGCAGTAGAGGCAACTAAGCAGGGCATTTTTGCATTTATAACTAAACCTGTAGATAAAGATGAGCTATTTGACAGCCTTGCTAAAGCGATAGAAATTCACGGTGTTAACGCTGATGAAGCCGCACCTAAAAGTAATATAGTTACGCGTAGCGGCACAATGCTTCACTTGCTTGAGCAAGTAAAACTACTTGGGCCAACACAAGTTAATGTATTGATTTCGGGGGCTAGTGGTACAGGTAAAGAGCTACTCGCACAGGCGATTCATCAACATAGCCATGTAAGTAACGGACCTTTTGTTGCAATTAACTGCGGCGCTGTACCAGGGGAGCTTTTAGAGTCCGAATTATTTGGTCATAAAAAAGGCTCTTTTACAGGCGCAATTAAAGATCACCAAGGGTTGTTTCAACAAGCTGAGGGCGGCACGTTATTTTTAGACGAGATAGGTGATATGCCACTTAACTTGCAGGTTAAGTTACTGCGCGTATTACAAGAAAAAACAATTCGCCCGGTGGGCTTTCAAGAAGAAATAGCAATTGATGTACGCATAGTGTCGGCTACACATAAAAATCTTCCTGAAGCTATTTTAAACCAACACTTTAGAGAAGATTTATACTACCGTTTAAACGTAGTTAATTTAAAATTACCGCCACTGTGTGAGCGCCGCGAAGATATAAGCTTATTAGCACAGCACTTTAGTGCAAGCATTGCTAAGCGCATGAAGCAAACTGAAAAACACTTTGCAAGCGATGCTATGCATGCGCTTGTGCGTTACGACTGGCCAGGTAATATCCGCCAACTACAAAACGTAGTAGAGCAGGTTGTAGCATTAACGCCAAGCGATGTTATTTCAGAGCACTTAGTGTTAGCAGCGCTAAATAGTAACGAAACAAATGTAGAACCATTATCACTAAACGACGCTAAAAAAGAGTTTGAGCGCGACTATGTAATTAACACTTTAAAAATGGCAGGTGGTAACGTAGCCGAAGGCGCTAAGCTTGCTAAACGTAACCGCTCAGATTTTTATAAGTTGATTAAAAAGCATAATATTGATGTTGATAATTTAGGTTAAGGAAAAGCATGCAGTTATTTATGGTTTATTTAGGTGGCCGGATTCGAGGTTGCCACATTGAAATGCATGATATTCGTTTTGTTGTAGGGGAGAATATAGAGCAAACCTACTCAAAGTTAAAAAGCCAGTGGGTAGGCGACAGAAGTAGTGTTCACATGGATAGTTACATGGCAATTAATCATATTGATGGCTTTAAAGTAGAAGTAGTCGATAGCTATGTGGAGCAAAATAAACAACTCTATTTTGTAAATTTAGGCGCTTACAGAAGTGATTCTATGGCTGAGCAACACGACTTTGCGTTGTATGTTGCAAGTAGTAGCCATGAAGCTAAAGAGCGTGCTAAAAACGATTTACTTGCAGGCCTTAGCCATATTCATAAAGATGATTTACATGATGTGGACGATTGCTTTGCCATTGATTTACTCGACAGCCAGCTAAACATTAAGCTCACGCCCAGCGGTATATCGCAGCCGATAAAGCCAGACTGGTTTGGCTATCACATACTTTAAATTATAATAAGTAGCTAAAACAGAGTAGGATTAAGAGTCCTGCTCGTTTTGCTCATCTTTTTCGCTTTTAGCCGCCATTTTAAACGCCACAATAACCAACCCAAACATAGCAAACGGCAGTGCTGCCAACATGTATTCAACCACATTACTGTCTTGAAAATTTGCTTGTAGTAAAAAGTGACCCGCCACACACATTAAAATAACCACTAATAAAATGGGTAGTAATATGAGTTCTTTTTTTGATGAATGGTTTTTCATTAATTGTGAGGCTATAGCTAAAAATAATGCGCCATTGTAATGAGCTTACTTAAGCTTGGCAAATACCGCAGAATTTTTTAATTAATGATATGATTAGCGTCAAACAATTGGGCAAGTGTTATTGGGAATAAAGTGAAAAGTAACTTAAAACAAGTTTACCTCGTTGGTGGTGCAGTGCGCGACAAACTGCTAAATATAAAATCAAAAGATAACGACTATGTAGTGATTGGGGAAACACCAAAAACGATGGAATCGCTTGGTTTTGTGCCAATAGGTAGTGACTTTCCGGTTTACTTACACCCAAAAACAAAAGAAGAATACGCACTGGGGCGCACAGAGCGTAAAAGTGGCAAAGGCTATACTGGCTTTGTGGTTGATGCCAGCCCAACCGTTACGCTAGAAGAAGATTTAGCAAGGCGTGATTTGACCATAAATTCAATGGCGCTTGATGAACACGGTAATATTATTGACCCGTTTAATGGCCAAACTGACTTACAAAATAAAACACTGCGCCACACCACTGAGGCATTTGTAGAAGATCCTGTTCGAGTACTGCGTATTGCCCGTTTTTTAGCGCGCTATGGCAGCGATTGGCGTATTCACCCAAGTACCTATGCATTAATGCGCGAGCTTAAAAATAAAGGTGAGCTAAATCATTTAGTACCTGAGCGCGTGTGGCTTGAAACTGAAAAAGCACTGGGTGAAAAGCACCCTGAGCTTTATTTTGAAGCACTGCAAGGTTTAGGTATTTTTCCAGAACTTGAGCGCATGGTTAATGTACCGCAACCGGCAAACCATCATCCTGAAGGGGATGTATTTGTGCATACTATGTTGGTACTTAGGCGTGCAGCCGATTTGAATTTTAACTTAGAAGCACGCTTTGCTGCACTTACCCATGATTTTGGAAAAGCGCTGAGTTTTAAAAAGTATGGAAACCTACGAGGGCACGAACGCGAAGGCGTTGCAGTTATTGAGGCGTTTTGTGAGCGCTTAAAAGTGCCAAACCGTTTTCGCGATGTTGGTGTACTCACCAGTGATAATCACACCCTTTGCCACACGATTGATCAGTTAAGGCCGCAAACCATTCACAAGCTAATAGTGACTAACCTAAATGCGTTGGTACACCCAGAACGTTTTATAGCATTTACCCAAGCATGCCAATGCGATGCACAAGGGCGTGGTGAAACACTGGTAGATAAGCCATACCCGCAAGCAGCTAAACTGCGAGCAATTCATACTGAGCTGCAAAAAATGGATAAGAAACAAGTAGTGCAAGATGCACTTAAAAATGGCAAAAAAGGCCCTGAAATAGGCGAAGAAGTAAAACTTGCAGAAATAAACTGCATTAAAGCATTTTTAGAACATGAGAAGCCCCAAGCGTAATAAAATTAGACTAAGTAGTGCGATACGCCTTGGTTTTTAGTCGCGTCGTGCTTTCTTAGCTCTTTGTAATTGGTGTTTTTTGGTTTTACCTCTTCAGACTTGGGTTTTTTAGAGGGCCTGTATAAGTCAAAAATAAAGTCTAGTTCTTCACGCTCTAGTGATGGTTTCATGAGTATTCCTTCAATTTAATACTTTAATATGATGTAGGGTATGGTCATTCGACTGAATTAAAAGTGAATAGTTACATTTGAAGTTGTACTAAATTGTAACTGGCAGGTTTTGAGGGGTGAGAGGGGTTTATTTGTTAATTTATATGGAGTTAAGGTAAATTAAAGTAACTATTTTTAACTAAAAATATACAGCTGAATTTAATTTATTGCGTAATTACTATTTGCATATAATGCTGTAGCTATAAATATAACGGTACAAATATAATGGTAAAAATACAGCCTTAGCCAGTAACTAACGGCAGCGTTACGGTAAATACGACACCATCACCTTGCTCGTTATTTTGCGCTGTTACACTGCCTTTATGGTAGTCGCACACCAGCCTTACAATATAAAGACCTAACCCCAAATGTGGCTGTTGCTGCATTTGCTGACTACGTACCGACACCATAGAGTCAAAAATATGTTCAGTTAATCCTTCGGGTAACGCGGGCCCTGTGTTACTCACTGTTAATATTGCTTTATTTTCGCTCTGCTTAAGGCCTACATTAATAGCCGTATTGGCTTCACTAAACTCCAGCGCGTTATTAATAAGCTTATCAAGTAGCTGAGCTATAAACTCCGGTGCACCTTGCATAGGTAATTTGTTTTGGCATACATCAAGCGTAAATAGCTGGTGTGGGTAAGTAAGCTGATAGCCCTGCATGCAGCCATTTATTACTTTTTGTAAATCAAAAGGCTCAGGTTCGTTGCTTTGAATACTTTGTTCAAGGCGGGTGGCTTCGCTCATGGTGGTTATTATTTTACCTAAGCGTTCAACTCCTTCGCTGGCGCGATCGAGATATTTTTGGCTCAGCTCGTTTTGCGGCAAGCTTTGTAAGTTCTCGAGTGACGAGCGTACTACGGCAACCGGCGTGCGCAGCTCGTGTGATAATCGCGACGACATATTTTCTAAGTAATCGGTATAGCCACCAAGTCGACTAACAATGTTTGAAAAACTACGAGACAGATCGCCAATTTCATCGTTAGCATCGCTGTAATTAATACTGCCGGTAACACGCCCTTGTGCATCAATTGCTTGTTCAGCAGTATCGCGCAGTCGCCTAATTCGGTTCGATATACGCGAGGCAAAAAAGAACAAGGTGACAGTACCAATTAGCATTACGGCTAAAATAACGTTGAACAGTTTTTCGAGCGATTTATTACGTAGCGTACGTACGCCGTTAGTGGTTTCCTCTGCTATTACTGCACCAATTACTTGGTCTTGGATCCAAATAGGGTAAGCGGCCGATAAAATAACAGCTTTGCTGTCGGGAGTTAAGCGCCAAGACGATGCTGGTTGCCCTTTTAATGCTTTAGCTAAATGTGTGCCCTGCATAGAAGCTACATCGTGCAGGGTATCTAAAAACTCATTTTCGGGGCGCGTTAATATTTTATAGTAAATTGGGTGCAAGTAATTTTGCTCAAAGCGCTGCCACCAAGTTTTAGGTGCTTGGTTAGCAAGCCCATCAGCCCATACGCCATCTGCATTTTGAATAGTACCCGATTGTGCAAGTACGCGATGATGGTTATCAACTACCCAAATGCGGCTACCACTGTGGCCCATGCCTTTTAAAATACGGCTAATTTCTGGGGAAGGTACGAGTACCGAGCCTAAATCGTTTGGGTTATTTAAGTTTGAGGTCGACATTATTTTAGGCTCTAACAACGCCTCTTTATTATCAACATCAACAATGGCAAAGCCAAGTTTGTTGCCCAGCATGTTAATAGGAAAACGCAGCTCTACGTTATAACCAGATTCGGTACTTTCAAAATAGCCCTGGATTTTAGTAAAAGGGGCTTTGGTTTTTGCATCAAACGCATTAACCCAGCCGTTTTGGCGTGGCGCAATAATGTAAGTATTAAACTGGCCGTCAGGCGTTTTTAGGCCAATTTGTAAATAATCGTTATTAGTAATGCTTAAGCTATTTTTAGCGCGATAAATAAGGGTATTGTCGGTGACTTTAAATGCGGCGTATAAGTAGTTATCAAACTTTCCCACCATATGATCAAACGATAAGTCACTGGCTTGATGTTTGTTATCTGTTTTTTGTAAGTAGCGCTTGTCGTAATGCCAAAATAGCGGTTGGTAGTTGTCCCAATCGTTAAGTTTACCGTCGAGCTGAATAGGATTTTTAAGATTATAAGCGTATAAATCGCGGCCTTTTACTACTTGGTCTAAAAAGTTGGTTTGCTCGTCAAATAATGCGGGGCGCTCATGTAGTGCAGTAGCAAGTGCGCGAGTAGTGCCTACGAGGGTTTTTTCTTGGCCTTGGCGTAAAAACTTTTCCATTTCCCATACGTACTCGTAGCCAAGCCACGGCAGCAAAAACAAAAAACATGAAAGTAATATAAATTTACTGCGCAGACCAAATCGTAGCATTAGTGTTGTTCCCACCGATAGCCCATGCCATACATGGTATCTATGCAATCAAAGGCGCTGTCGAGTGCTATAAACTTTTTACGGATACGTTTTACGTGTGAAGTAATGGTGCTGTCGTCTACATAAATTTTAGCATCGCTCATTAATTCGTTACGGCTTTTAACATGGCCTGGTCGCTGGGCGAGTGAATGCAGCATCCAAAATTCGGTTACGGTTAAATCAACTAATTGTTGTTGCCAAAATACCTGCATACGTTGTGTGTCGAGCGTTAATTGCCCGCGTGTTATGAGTGCGTTTGCATCAGCGGGTTGCTCAAGTGCTTCCATTCGGCGAAACAGCGCACCAATACGTGCAGCCAAGTGAGCCAAGCTTATGTCTTTTGTTAGGTAGTCGTCGGCGCCCATGCGCAGGCCGCATACGGTATCTATTTCGCTATCGCGGGCGGTTAAAAAAATAATAGGCAGTGTTTTAGAAAGCGATCGCAATGTTTGGCACAGTAAAAAACCACCATCTATTTCATGGCCTAGGCCAATATCAACAATGGCTAAATCGGGCAGGGCATTTTTAAATTCAGCTTCTGCGCAAGCGCGATCGGCAAAGCCACTTACTTGGTAGCCCTGTCCGCTCAGCATTTCTATGTAGTTTTCGCGGATTGCGGGTTCATCTTCAACGATGGCTATTTTTTTCATCTTAATCATTATCCTATCGGCTCTGCTGTGCACTATATCGAAGTTTTTAAGCTAAGTACGCTTAAAAAGGCAATTGCCATTTTTTTGCCACAATTGCTCAGCAGTTTGCCATTTTTGATCCCCTTTATTGCCACTTGAGCTTGTTTTAATACACCCATCAAAACAAAACATCACAAATTAAAAAGTAAGTTTAAGGATTAAATCATGAAGAAGACATTAATTGCGTTAACACTCGTTGCTAGTTTTTGTACTCCAGCAATTGCCTCAACATCTAACACGCCATCAAAAGAAGCCCATAAAGAAACGGCTATTGGGCTAGGTGCAGGCGCTATTATTGGCGGCGTAGTGGGCGGGCCAATTGGTGCGTTTATTGGGGCATTTGCCGGTGGTTTAATAGGTGATTCAAAAGTAGCTGATAACAAAATTGCAGAGCAAGAGCGTGCCATTACGGTCATGAAAGAAAAAACCAGCGATTACCAACACGTGCTTAACCACAACAATATGTTAGAGCAGCAGTTAGAAGTACTTGCCAATCAAAATGAGCAGTTAACTCAAGTTCAAATTAATAACTTATTAGCCATGACGGTGCAATTTAAAACAGGCTCAAGCGTTATTGCCCCGCATTTTGCACTGCAGCTAGACCAACTAGTTACCTTGTTAAACAACCAACCACAACTCGCACTTGATTTAAGCGGCTTTGCCGATCAGCGCGGCGATGAGCAAGCCAACCTTTTACTCTCTAAAGCACGTGTAAATGCCGTGCAAAGCTATTTAATAAAACACGGTGTGAGCCACAAGCGCTTAAGCACGCAGGCATTTGGCGAGCAGCAAACATTGGCAAATAGCAACACGGTGGAAGATAACTTTTTTGATAGACGCGTAACGCTTACCACTCGCTCAATAAATAGTGTAAATGGCCAAACGGCGAGTAACTAAACCTAACTGAATCTAAGTAAAGCTAAGCGTTCGATGGAGTGATTTTATGTTGAGTAAACCAACCAAAATGCTTACTAAAGTAAGCATTTTTATATTCATAGCGATTGTGCTGTTAGCGAGCTTCAAAAGCCATGCGCAATCACCCAAGTTAGAGCTTTTTGATAGCAATGGTGCGCCAGCAGGCCCAGCAATAATATTAAAAAGCGACGCCAATATGACCTTAACCGGCCTAATTAATCATGTTGTCGTAACGCAAACCTATCAAAACGAAAACCCGTTTGCAGTTAATGCGCGCTACGTTTTTCCATTGCCAGATGAAAGCGCCGTACATGCCATGACGATGCGTATAGGTGAGCGAGTTATTAAAGGCCAAATTGATAAAAAAGTGGAGGCTGAAAAAAAATACGAAGAGGCTAAAAAATCAGGCAAGCAAGCGGCACTCGTACGCCAGCAACGCGCCAATATGTTTATTACGAATGTGGCGAATATTGGCCCTGGTGAGCAGGTAATTATTGAGCTTGAGTATCAAGAAATAATTGATTACAACAGCGGTACATTCGCTATTAGATTTCCTACTACCATTACACCGCGTTATCACGCGATTAGTGGTGAGGTTAATACTCAACATCAAGCGCATACAAATCCACTCCCAACTGGGTGGTTAAGCCCTGTTTACAGCACTCAAAACATCACTCAAACTGATAACGTACCAAGTAGTAAATTTAGCTTAAACATTGATATAGACGTTGGCTTAGAGCTGGTGGATATCAATTCTAAATTTCATAATATTGATGTGAAAAACACTGCGTTTGGGCAATATAAAATAGCGTTAAATGAAGTAAATGCAGTTAATCGCGACTTTGTACTTGAGTTTAAACCGCTGCAAAAAGAGCAGGCCCAAGCTGCATTTTTCACTCAGCAGTTTGAAAATGGCGATCGATACGGGCTTGCTATGCTAATGCCACCGGGGGATCACTTTACACAAACTCAGCGATTACCTCGCGAAATGGTATTTGTCGTTGATACGTCGGGCTCTATGCACGGGCAATCTATGGAGCAAGCTAAAAAAGCGTTGTTTTATGCGCTTTCATTACTTGATAGCGACGACAGCTTTAATATTATTGGTTTTGATAACATAGTGACTCCAATGAGCGATAAACCACTTATAGCCAGCGACTTTAACTTACGCCGCGCAGAGCGATTTATTTATAGCCTAGAAGCCGACGGCGGCACAGAAATACAAGGTGCGCTTAATGCCGTACTTGATGGCAGCGAGTTTGATGGTTTTGTACGCCAAGTTGTATTTTTAACTGATGGCAGCGTAAGCAACGAAGACGTATTGTTTAAAAACATTCAAAGTAAATTAGGCGATAGCCGCTTATTTACAGTGGGTATTGGCAGTGCACCCAACAGCTTTTTTATGCGCCGAGCGGCAGATATAGGCAAAGGCTCATTTACCTTTATAGGCAGCACAAGCGAGGTGCAACCTAAAATGCAGCAGTTGTTTGATAAGCTTGCACATCCTGCGATTACTAATTTGGCGCTAAGCGATGAAAGCGGTAACAGCTTAGATTTTTGGCCATCACCACTACCTGATTTATATTTTGGCGAACCTATCATGGTCGCTATAAAGCTTAATAATGCCAAAAGTGTGATACTTGCTGGGCAAACAGCACAAGGGCCTTTAAGTATTAAATTAAGTACACAAAATAGTTCAAGCGCTCAAGGTATTGCAAAGCTATGGGCGCGCCAAAAAATTAAGTCATTACTTTTATACAACGAGCAAAGTACCGTTAAAGATGAAGTACTGGAGCTTGCACTTACTCATCAATTACTTAGCCCCTTTACTGCTTTTATAGCGATTGAACAAACTCAAACAAAAGAAGTGGCAGAGCAAACGGCGCAAGCTACTAATGCAGTACCGCAAGGTATGGCAATGCGTTTACCACAAACCGATGGGCAAAGTAGGCTCCACATATTGTTAGGCTGTATTTTATTATTGGGATTTGGCGCGCTTAAAATAAACCGAGGGCCTAAATTAAGTAGGGAACATAAATGAAAAAGTGGCTAAGCGCGGGCTTACTAATCGCTGGGCTTGGATTATTTGGGCACGGCGCTTATATGCAGGCAAAAGCATGGCTTGCTCAAATATTAATTGAGCAAGCATGGCAAGAGGCGCTTAAATCATCTGGCACTAAAGTAAAACCCTGGTATTACGCCGACAGCTACGTGACTGCAAAGCTTAATTGGCCAAGCCATAATAAAACATTAAGTGTATTGGCTGGAGCGAGTGGTCGTAATTTAGCGTTTGCGCCTAGCCAATTTTTACCCGCAGGGGAGCTCGGCGGCAAAGAATTTGGAAACAAAAAAGGGGCGCTAATAGCTGGGCATAACGACACCCACTTTGCATTTTTACAAAACGCAAAAGTGGGGGAAGCATTTACTTTGCAACTGCAAAATGGGGTGATACAAAATTATAAGGTAACGGGAATTGAGGTTATTCATCAATCTCAATATGACTTTTTACAAACACCTGGGTTGTATTTACTTACCTGTTACCCTTTTGATTCGCTTGCCTCAGGTACTGATTTGAGATTGCTTGTATCTGCGCAAATGTCTTCGCCCGATTCACTAAGCGGTATATCAACCACAAGTTCTTGATGGCGCTGGCTTACCATTACACCAATAAATACCACAAATATGCTCAACCATTGCCACACGTTGAGTACTTCGCCCAAAATAATCGCTGACAAAATAAGTGTAAAAATAGGAATTAAATTAGAGTACGCCGCAGCGGTTAATACCGATACCTTGCTAATAGCATAGTTGTACATGCCATAGCCGCCAAGGGTTACACACGAGCCTAAATATAAAATGCTCATTAGCGCGGTTAAGTCGTGTTGGTTTTCGCTTGGCAGGTCGATAAAAAATAAAAACGGCGCAAAAAATAAGCTTCCGCTAATACCTTGCAGTGCAATTAAAGTCAGGGGAGAATAGCGATTAGCTAAATGCTTAATACTTACGGTATAAAATGCAGCGCACACCATAGCCATCAACTCTAAAAAGTTACCCAGTAACGGATTTGGTGCTTGCTCAGAATTTGGGGATAGAAGCGTAAGTAAAATACTGCCGCCAATACACAGCGTAAAACCCACCACAATGGATTTACTTATGTATTCTTTAAGTAATACAAAGGCAAGTAGGGCAATAATTATAGGTAAGCACGACACAATAACACCCGCCTGTGAGGCTGACGTATATTCCATTGCATGGCCTTCAAATAAAAAGTACAAGCAAGGCTCAGCAAGCGACATACCCACTAAATACTTCCAGTCACCTTTTAAATACTCAAACCGAATAACGTAGCGCCATAAACAAAGCGATAAAACTAATGTGGTGAGCATGCGTAAAAATATCACCAATGCAGGGTCGTAAATGGCAATGGCGTATTTGAGCGCAATAAAAGAGCTGCCCCATAAAAAGGTGGCAATAATTAAACATAAACTGGCAGGCATAAAGAGTAATTTACATAATTTAATAAAATCAGATCCTAGCATGAATATTTTTAACTTGTTCAAAAATACCGAGCTGGTATAAATTAATTCATCTTTAATTAATCAGTAGTAAAAAGCACATGCAAAGGGAACAGGTAATAGTTGTAAAGCTTGGTACAAGCGTACTTACCGGCGGCACTGATAAACTAGATAAAGCACACATGGTTGAATTAGTACGCCAATGCTGCGAGCTTAAAAAGCAGGGTCATCACGTTATTTTGGTATCGAGCGGCGCGGTAGCCGCTGGGCGCGAGCAACTATTAAAACCCTGTGGCAGAAGCTTAATTGATAAACAAATGCTTGCTGCAATTGGACAAGGTCAACTTATTCATATTTGGCAGAGCTTGTTTGCTTTATATGGTGTAAATGTAGGGCAAATGCTGCTTACGCGTGCTGATGTAGACGACAGAGAGCGCTACCTTAATGCCCGCGATACACTCACCGCACTGCTCAATTACGACGTTGTGCCCATCATTAACGAAAATGACGCAGTCGCTACCAGTGAAATAAAAGTTGGCGATAACGATAACTTATCGGCACTTGTCGCTATTTTGGCTAATGCTAATAAGTTACTGCTACTTACCGATCAAGAAGGCTTATTTACCAGCGATCCGCGCACAAACGCCGATGCAACCCTCATTGGTGAAGTAACACATATAAACGATGAGCTGCGCCAACTTGCTGGTGGCAGTGGCACAAGTTTAGGCACTGGCGGCATGGCAACCAAATTACAAGCAGCCGATATTGCAAGGCGTGCAGGCGTTGAAGTTATTATTGCTAAAGGCGCAGATAAAAACGTTATTTTAAGATGTATGAGTGACGAGTTACCAGGCACGCGTTTTATAAAGCTTGCCGCCCCAAAAGATGGTCGTAAAAAATGGCTACTAGCGGGGCCTAAAAGTACAGGGCAAATTGTTATTGATTCAGGTGCTATTACAGCGCTGCAAAATAAAGGCGCAAGCTTACTCGCAAAAGGTGTTACTAATGTATTTGGTCGCTTTGAGCGCGGTGATTTAATCGATTTAATTGATAAAAAAAATCAAGTGATTGCAAGAGGCCTAACACGCTTTAGTAGTATTGAGGTCACAAAAATAAAAGGGGCGCACTCTAATCAAATAGGCCAGTTACTTGATTACGATAGCGGTGCAGAAGTATTACATCGCGATGACTTAGTACTACTTTAGATATTAACCAAAAAAGATTAGCCTACAAGTATTGCCTCATAATTTAGTAAAATCGTAAATGTTGACTAAACTGGTTGCAGATTAACCAGTTTAGGCATGGAAATGCAAGCAAATAAATGTGGTCATGAGTGGATTATTTCACTTACCCAACAAGAGGAAGAAGGAGATTTAGACGTTGCACTTATCCAAGTAATTAGCGATTTACTGGAAGTCGATAATTTTGCTATTTATATAAATAAGTACTTTTGTGTGCCGGTCCCTCCTAAATTAATTAACACCCCAAGCGATATTGAGCATGTAAAACCGGCTAAAATACAGCAGTTACTAAGTAAAGCTACGCCAAATAAAGTTAGAGTCAGCCATGCAGGTGGGCGCACAATAAGCTATGTACCTGTTTATCATTTAGAAGATGTGATTGGTGTGTTGATCATAGAAACACCACAAAAATTACCAGAGCGCATCGGTGTTATGGCTCTACATATTTTAAATATTTATGCCAATCAGCTATGGCTTTTACACAAGTCTCGATTAGATCCGCTAACCGAGCTACTAAACAGGCAAACATTTGATAAAAAAGTAATGGAAATAGTGTCTGGCAATGGTTTTTTATTACCAAGGCAGAACGTTAACAAAGATCGAAGTTGGTATTTAGCGATTGCTGATATCGACTTATTTAAAAATGTGAATGATAATTTTGGCCATGTAGTGGGCGACGGTGTTATTGCCCAAGTGGCTAAATTATTAAAATATAATTTTAGAGTTGAGGACTATGTATTTAGGTATGGAGGAGAAGAGTTTGCTATTTTATTTCAATCAAGAAGCCAAGCAGCAGCTTACACTGCATTAAATAGACTTAGAGTTAATGTGGCCGATCATTCTTTTGCGCAAATTGAGCGGCTAACAATCAGCATTGGTTTTTTAGCATTACAAAGCATTGATACCGTATCGAGTATTGTTAATCAGGCTGATTTAGCGCTTTACCATTCTAAAAAAACAGGCCGAAACAAAGTAACAGCGTGCAGTGAATTAGCGCTTTATGACGAAGTGGCAACAACTCAATAGTATTGAGCTTTTTTGATTGTAAATTTGTGCTAAAATCTGGCTCCTTAAATTGTTGTAAACAGAGCGCAGAACATGAAATTAGTTCGTTGGTTTTTAGGTTGTATAATTTTATTCTTTAATTTTGTATTTACTCCCCGCAGTAAAAAGCGTGCAAGCGACGAGCAAGCACAGCTTGATCAGCAAACCTCACAATTTAAACTATATCAATTTAAAGCATGCCCGTTTTGTGTAAAAGTACGTCGCGCTATTAAACGCGAAGGCTTAAACATAGAAACGCGTGATGCAAAAAATAATGAACAATATCGTCAAGAGCTACTAGAGCAAGGCGGCAAAGTTAAAGTGCCTTGCCTGCGTATAGAGCAAAACGGCCAAGTACAATGGTTGTATGAATCAAACGATATTATTACTTACTTAAACAAAGTAGCTGCATAAACCACTTTTACTATCTCACTTATTTAAAGAGAATATACCATGACAATTCGCACCCGTGTTGCCCCGTCGCCAACTGGTGACCCGCATCTTGGCACCGCTTATATCGCCTTATTTAACTACTGTTTTGCTAAACAACAAGGCGGTGAATTTGTACTTCGTATTGAAGATACAGACCAAGTACGTAGCACGCCAGAATCTGAACTTGCGATTATGGATAGCCTACGCTGGTTAGGGCTTGAGTGGGATCATGGTCCTGATGTGGGTGGCGAATTTGGTCCTTATCGTCAGTCTGAGCGAAGCGATTTATATAAGAAATACGCGCATCAGTTAGTTGACGATGGCAAAGCGTTTTACTGTTTTGCAACAAGCGAAGAGCTTGATCAAATGCGTGAAGAGCAAATGGCAGAAGGTTTACGCCCTAAATACGACGGTCGTGGTTTAAACCACACAGATGAAGAAATTAAAGCAAACCTAGCTGAGGGTAAACCTTACGTTATACGTATGAAAATCCCAAGCGAAGGCACATTTAAGTTTAACGATTACCTACGTGACGAAATTGAGATCCCGTGGGAAAACGTAGACATGCAAGTGTTATTAAAAGCAGATGGTTTCCCAACATACTTTTTAGCAAACGTAGTTGACGACCACCACATGCAAATTAGCCATATTTTCCGTGGTGAAGAATGGATTAACTCAGCACCTAAGTTATTAAAACTGTATGAAGACTTTGGTTGGGAAGCGCCAGTGCTTGGTCACTTACCATTATTGCGTAACCCAGATAAATCAAAGCTGTCTAAGCGTAAAAACCCAACCTCTATTAATTACTATAAAGAAATGGGTTACCTGCCAGAAGCCGTGCTTAACTACTTAGGCCGCATGGGCTGGTCAATGCCAGATGAGCGCGAAAAGTTCACACTTAATGAAATGATTGAAAACTTTGACATGAAGCGCGTATCACTTGGTGGTCCAGTATTCGACGTAGATAAATTAAGCTGGTTAAACGGTACTTGGATCCGTGAAAACCTAACCGATGAAGAGCTAATGCAGCGCTTCGTTGATTGGAAATTTAACGGTAAAATGCTTGCTAAAGTATTGCCAGAAGCTAAAGCTCGCATCAACACGCTTTCTGATATGGTTGAGCTAGCAGGGCATTTTGTAGGGGGCATTCCAACTTACGATCCAGCGTTACTAACTGCCGGTAAAGCAGACGAAAACGTGATTCGCCAAGCACTACAATTTTTTGTATGGCAGCTTGAAGGCTTACGTAGCTTTGACAAACCCGCTATTTTTGCAATAGCAAAAGAAGTTGCAACATTCCACGAGCTTAAGATTAAAGATTTTTTAGAGCCAATATTTGTCGCCATTACTGGCAAAACGTCAAGTACGTCAGTGCTTGATGCAATGGAAATATTAGGGTCTGACCTATCACGTGCTCGCTTACGTGTAGCCCTTGCTCATTTAGGTATTTCTAAAAAGCAGGCTAAAAATATAGAGCGTGCGTACCGCGAATACCCAAGTGCATAATTGCTAAATAATGCATTTTTAAAAGCCGAGCTTAGTAAAATAAGTTCGGCTTTTTTAATCGGGTCACTTATAATTTTGAAAAAGGGCTAATAACACCATTAGCACCTTGTTGTAGTACGTGGGTATATATTTGTGTAGTTTTAACGTCAGAATGGCCAAGCTGAGCTTGAACGGTTCTTATATCGGCGCCATTTTGCAGTAAATGAGTAGCAAAAGAGTGCCTTAATGTATGGGGTGTTATTATTTTTGTTAACCCTGATTTTTGAACGGCTTTTTTCACTTCTTTTCTGATACAAGAGTGATGAAAATGATGTCGCCTTATTTCACCACTTTGAGGATCTGAACTTAATATATGAGAGGGAAATAATACCAATTGCATTAAATTAGTGAGCTATTATAGCGATAAGAAAATAGCTAAATAACAAGGCTAAAATTATGATACATAGTTGTTCTATATAAATAATTTTTAACGTAGTTAGTGAGTTATTTAATACGCTAGAATGATCATGTTTTTAATAAAGTTGGTATGAATACTGCCATGCTAGTGTTTTTGCGGCTGAAGGATATTTTTTAGTTAAGGCATATGGCATCCATACGCCAGAATATTCCGTATTATTTAAATCAAGTTTTAAATAGTCATCAACGTTCAAAATTTGATTTCTCAGCATAGGAATTAGCTCGATGGCCAGCGTTACAATGCGGTGTTTATTACCTTTTCCATTCCATACTTGAATACATTTATAATCAAAATCAATATCTTTCACCCTTAATTGCGCCGCTTCCATCACTCTTAAACCACTTCCATACATAAGAGCTGCAATTAAATAATAGCGCTTATTTAAATGAGCCATCAACATTTTAACTTCCTCTGGGGTCATCACTACAGGGAGCTTTGCTTGTTTTTTACTACGGGCAAAATTTAAATTTAATGAGAGTTCTT
>NZ_JACGWD010000075.1:0-20575 GCF_014077565.1 Pseudoalteromonas sp. 5Ae-yellow | reverse complement strand
CATCATCACATTGAGATAATGCTTTTTCAACAGCTTGAACTTTAAATTCTTGTGTAAATCGACGTCTCATTTTATCTGCCTCTATTAAAAGTTAGAGGCGACAACTATCCTGACACAGGGGGAAACCGTTAATGAATAATGAAAACGTTGAGTTAATAGAAACAGCTAACGTAATTGAATTAATAGAGTTGCTTTTAAGAGAGCGGGTGGAGTGTATTTACATATCTAACGATGTATTAAATTATAACCTCCTAAAATACTTTAAATTAACCAGACCTGTTTATTTTCAAAACGAATTGCCGACAGATTTACAAGCCTTTTTATTATCGTCGATTGACTACCCTGACATAATCAAGAAATTTAATACCTTCTTGATTTCACATAAAGTGCAAATAAGTAAATTAAAAAAAGAGTATCAAATAAAAAATTAACTAAAAAAGCCCCGTAAGTTATAACTTACGGGGCTTTTTAAAATGTATTAATCTGTATATAGCTATATTATGTATGTGCTTAATAATAAAAACAGTCCAAGCCAAGTCACCACCTAACTTGAACCGCTTTTCACACTGACAACATCTTCACACACAATATAAAGATTCTGTTTGCTACGCTTTAGTAGCCTTGTAATGCATATCATGTGGTTTGAGCCAAGAATAAAAACAGTTCAAGCCAAGTCACCACCTAACTTGAACCGCTTTTCACACTGACAACATCTTCACACACAATATAAAGATTCTGTTTACTACGCTTTGGTAGCTTTGTATTGCATATCATGTGGTTTGCGCCAAAAATAAAAACAGTTCAAGCCAAGTCACCACCTAACTTGAACTGCTTTTTCACACTGACAACATCTTCACACACAATATAAAGATTCTGTTTACTACGCTTTGGTAGCTTTGTATTGCATATCATGTGGTTGAGCCAAGAATAAAAACAGTTCAAGCCAAGTCACCACCTAACTTGAACCGCTTTTTCACACTGACAACATCTTACACACACAATATAAGATTCTTTTCACTGCTAAGTTTGAGTTACTAAAACTCAAAAGGTTGCATTTATTGCTCTTAAAAAACAAATTAACTAAGTTGTTTTGAGCTGATGAAGTAACTTTAATATTTAACTTTATTTTCGACAAACGATAAAAATGAAACCAATGAGTGAAAAAAGTTAAACTATAGACTTTAGTCTAATGCTCGGCGTTAAGCTTATGTATTTAAATAAAAAATATTATTCAAATTTGCAGAGAGGTTTAGACGAGTTCAGTAATACAACACAGAGTAGGTTGTATTACTCAACTCGTCTAATAGGGGATTATTCTTGGATTTTTCTAAACGTATTTACAACCCACTTCGCAAATAAATCAAGGGGGTGATTAGGCGTGCTTGATTCGTGCTGCACTAAATAGTATTTATCTTTAGTTGTTAAAGGCTGTTCGAATAATTTATAAAGCCATTGCTCATCTAGCCAGCTTTGACTAATAGGCAGTGGAATAAGCGCAATGCCCATGCCTTGCTGCGCCGCACGCGCTACACCAAACATGCTATCTATTTGAATAATTTGCGAAGGAGAAAAGTCATCAATCCCTGCTTTTTCGGCCCACTGATGCCAAGCCCACGGGCGAGCTTTGTGCAAGATTAGCGGAACTTGGTTAAGGGCTTGACAATGATCGTCCCTCCACTGATCGAGCAATTTTTTATTACATGCAGGAATATACTCAAGGTTAAACAACTCAGTCGCTAACCCTTCAGTAGGTTTACCAGAGGACAATACAATAGATAAATCGCTATGACGCGTTAATTCTTTGCGTGTTTTAAGCGTGTCCATTTGCAGGTTTATATTAGGATGCTCTGACGTCCACTCACTTAATTTAGGCATGAGTAGTTCGCTGGCAAAAAATTCAGGCAGCGTAATCGTCAAATTTGTATTTTGCTGCATCTGACTAAACTCATTAATGGTGCTCTCTAACATTGTGATGATAGGAGACACAGCATCAAAAAAGTTTTTACCCGCTGTGGTTAAGCTAATTGAACGCGTTTTACGTTGAAAAAGCTCAATACCAAGTTGTTCTTCAAGTTGTTTTATTTGATGGCTTACCGCAGACGGCGTTAAGTACAGCTCATTAGCTGCATGCTTAAAACTTAGGCTTCTTGCGGCAAAGCAAAAAGAGCGAAGGCCACGAATAGGAGTTTGCATGTTTTCCAGAATTATTTAATTTATTGAGACGCCTTACTTAGGCAAAATTTGAACCAACTATTTAATCTTTAAATATCAGTAGGTTAAAAATAAAATTAACGCTAGTTCACAAAAAGGGTGCAGGCTATCCACAAAATAGTGCAAAGAATCTAAGCGCTTACATTTAATTTATATTTGTATTATAGATAAAATTTACTACAGATGTATGAATGACGGTAAAAATAATGATAAAAGATAAAAAAAATCCCTCGTAAGAGGGATTTTGGGTAACTCAGCGCCATTGGCACTGGGAATGAGGTCGGTACAGGGTAAAGCGTTATTTTAAGCTAAAGCCTAAAAAACCATTTCTGGAACTTCACCGTCAACAAGTAATTTACCTGCTGTTTTACTAATGATTTCATCAACAGATACGCCCGGAGCACGTTCTAATAGATGAAATGCGCCATCTTTAACTTCTAATACGGCTAAATCTGTTACTATTTTTTTTACGCAATTAACGCCAGTAAGCGGTAAAGAGCAGGCCTCTAATAGTTTAGAGTCACCATGCTTACTTGCATGGGTCATAGTAACAATAATGTTTTTCGCGCCAGCGACTAAATCCATCGCGCCACCCATGCCTTTAATCAGCTTTTTAGGGATCATCCACGATGCGATGTTGCCATTCTGGTCAACTTCAAATGCACCCAGAACGGTTAAGTCTACATGACCACCCCGTATCATGGCAAAACTATCTGCACTATTAAATATGGCTGCACCAGTGGCTGCTGTCACGGTTTCTTTACCCGCGTTAATCATATCGGCGTCTAGCTCTGCTTTTGTCGGGTACGGGCCCATGCCTAAAAGGCCATTTTCGGACTGTAACATAACTTCAATATCATCTGGTACATAGTTTGCGACGAGTGTCGGAATTCCTATGCCCAAATTTACGTAGTAACCATCTTGAAGTTCTTGTGCAACGCGCATTGCAACTTGTTCACGTGATAATGCCATAATTTTGCTCCTGCTTAATCTCGTGTTGTTACACGTTCAATGCGTTTTTCAAAGCTGCCTTTAATAACGCGATTTACAAAAATACCCGGGGTATGAATTTGGCTTGGTTCAAGCTCACCCGGCTCTACAATTTCTTCTACTTCGGCAACGGTAATTTTGCCCGCTGTTGCCGCCATTGGATTAAAGTTCATGGCGGTGTGTCTAAACACTAAATTACCAAAGCGGTCGGCTTTCCACGCTTTAACAATAGCAAATTCACCCGTTATAGATTCTTCTAAAATATACGGGCGACCATTAAACTCTTTTACATCTTTACCCTCAGCCACAGGAGTACCGTAACCGGTTGCGGTGTAAAACGCAGGTATACCCGCGCCACCAGCACGCATTTTTTCAGCTAGTGTACCTTGAGGCGTAAGCTCTACATCAATTTCGCCACTTAATAACTGCTGCTCGAATAGGGCATTTTCGCCAACGTACGAGGCAACTACTTTTTTAATTTGTTTGTCTTGTAATAAAATACCTAAACCAAAGTCATCAACACCACAGTTATTAGATACTACGGTTAAGTTTTTTGTTTGCATGTGCTTAATTTGTTTAATTAAGCCCTCAGGAATACCACATAAACCAAAACCACCGGCAATAATGGTATCGCCGTCTTTTAATCCTTCCATTGCAGCTTCGTAACTAGAAACTACCTTATCAAAACCGGCCATGAGTCTCTCCTCATTGTGTGCTATTTGTTGTTAACTATCTTTAATCATCATTTCATAAGATAGCTATTTAACCTGAACTCTGGTTAATAGATTTACTAACATATGAATCAGGGTGATATTTAAATTTATTTTCTCTAGCCAGAGATTTTCAGTGAAAACAAGGCGAATTTACGTGTCAATAGCTGGCCTATTGCAAGTAAATTCAACGCAGTTAGTGCTGAAAATAGCTGCTTGAGATAGATTTATTATCCAGAGCTCAGGTTATTTTGTGTGCAGTGCCACAGATACTTTACTCACAGGTTGCTTACCAAGTGCTTTGGTTATCTCCCAGCCAGCGTCACTTAACCTTTGTAAATCAATTGAGTGTTCAATGCCAAGCCCTTGCAGTAAGTAAACTACATCTTCGGTGGCAACATTTCCTGACGCCCCCTTAGCATAAGGACAGCCACCAAGGCCCGCAACTGCCGCGTCAACCGTTGCAATACCTAGGCTTAAAGCTGCGTAAATATTTGTGAGCGCTTGGCCGTATGTATCATGAAAATGCACGGCCAACTTGGCTTTATCAATGTGCGTTAAAAGTAACTCGATTAATTGCGTTACTTTTTTTGCGGTGCCAACACCTATGGTATCGCCAAGGCTTACTTCGTAACAGCCTAAATCTAATAGCTTTTGCGATACACTTAGTACTGCTTGCGGGTCAATATCACCCTCATAGGGGCAACCGAGTACACAGCTTACATAACCACGTACACGAATATTATTAGCTTTAGCAAACGCCATTACTTCGCTAAAACGTTCAATACTTTCGTCTATTGAGCAGTTGATATTTTTTTGACAAAACGACTCACTTGCAGCTGTAAATATAGCAAACTCTTTAATACCAACAGCGTGCGCTGCTTGTGCACCTTTTAAGTTAGGTGTAAGGGCGCTTAAATTTACATTGGGTAAATCTAGCGCTGATATTACATCCGCTGAGTCTGCCATTTGTGGCACCCACTTAGGGGAGACAAACGCGCCAGCTTCAATATCTTTTAAGCCAGCAGCACTTAGGGCGTTAATAAGCGCTACTTTATCGGCTGTGCTTACTGTTTTTTCGTTTTGTAGGCCGTCTCGCGCGCCAACTTCAACAATACGTACTTTATTTGGAAAGGCACTCATTATGCACCTTCCTCTGTTGTATCTTCGACAATAGCAAGTAAGGCTCCATGCGTTACTAATTCGCCTTCACCAAAACAGTAGCTTCTTAAAATGCCGTCGTGTGGTGCGTTAAGCGTGTATTCCATTTTCATGGCTTCGATAATAACAACCGCATCGCCTTTGGTAATTGTGCTACCAATGTCGATTAAGTGCTTAACTACTGTGCCATTAAGCGGCGCGGCAAGTGGCAAAGCTTCGCTTTTGTGCGAACTAATATAATGTTTATCAACTAGTTCAAGCTTAGTTTGCAGTGCTTTATTCATAACAGTGACAATATTGCCCGCAGTACTATTACCAACCGTAGTTACGTGCGCGCTATGTTTTTCACCATTAATAAATACAGTGCACAGATTATTATTTAATGTGCCTTGTAGTTTAAATACATGCTCGTTATGCGTAATACTATAGCCCGCTGTCGTTTTTATAGCGCTTAGTTGTAAATCGGCAAAAGGGACTTTAATTGCTTGTGGTGAATTGAGTGTAAATCCAGTTAGTTGTTGCCACGGGCTTGCACTGTTTTGCGCATTTTGGGTGTTAGTTAACGATTCTAAATACGCAAAAGCAGCAATAAGCTGGCTTGTTTGCAATAACGATTCGTCAACAGCAACTAACGAATCACCTTGCTCAGCAATAAAGTGTGTGCTTGGCGCACCTTGTTTAAACGTGGGGTGGCTTGCTAAATTATGTAAAAAGCCAATGTTAGTGCTAAAACCCGCTAAATGAAATTGCTCAAGGGCTTGTTGTAAGCGGCTCAGTGCTTGTTCGCGATTGTCGTCATGCACAATAAGTTTTGCAATCATCGGATCGTAAAACGGGCTAATTTCGTCGCCTTGTGCAATGCCTGTATCAATGCGTACAAATTCACTGTTAAGGGGTGTGTGTAGTGCTTCAATAGTGCCCGAGCACGGAATAAAGTCGTTGGCTGGATCTTCTGCGTATATACGCGCTTCAAAGCTATGACCCTGCAATTGAATATTACTTTGTGTCATTGGCAATGTTTGCCCACCCGCAATATTAATTTGCCAATTGACTAAATCTACACCGGTTACCATTTCGGTCACTGGGTGTTCTACTTGAAGGCGCGTATTCATTTCCATAAAGAAAAATTCATCGCCACAAAGTAAAAACTCAACCGTACCTGCGCCTCTATAATTTATAGCCAGTGCACAACGTACAGCCGCTTCGCCCATTTCTTTGCGTAGTTCGTCAGATAAACCCGGAGCAGGGGCTTCTTCAATTACTTTTTGATGACGACGTTGCAAAGAACAATCACGATCGCCTAAATAAACACAGTTACCGTAGTTATCTGCAAATACTTGCACTTCAACATGGCGAGGCTGGTTAACGTAGCGCTCAAGTAATACTAAATCGTTACCAAAACCGGCAATCGCTTCACGTTGCGCACCTTGTAGTGCGCTCATAAAGTCTTTTGCTTTTTGTACAACGCGCATGCCTTTACCACCGCCACCAAAGGCGGCTTTAATTAGTACAGGGTAGCCAATTTTTTCAGCTTCACTTTGTAAAAAAGCAGGGTCTTGCTTATCACCGTAATAACCAGGCACTAACGGTACATTAGCAGCTGCCATTATTTCTTTAGCGCGGGTTTTAGACCCCATTGCTTCAATGCTACTTGCTGGTGGCCCTATAAAAGCAATGTTATTAGCTTCGCAGGCTTTAGCAAATTCGCTGTTCTCAGATAAAAAACCATACCCTGGGTGAATACAGTCAGCGCCGCAGTCTTTGGCAACTTGTAAAATTTTGTCTGCTACTAAATACGAATCTTTACTTGGCGCGGCACCAATATGGTAAGCCTCGTCAGCCATTTTTACGTGCTGGGCATGTTTGTCTGCATCAGAGTAAACCGCGACCGTGGTTAAGCCCATTTGTTTTGCGCTGCGCATTACACGGCACGCAATTTCTCCACGATTGGCAATTAGTATTTTTTGTAATCGTTGTGTCTTCATAATCAATCCTACAGTTGCCAAGCGGGTGGGCGTTTATCAAAAAAAGCACTTAGCCCTTCTTGACCTTCTTCAGATACGCGAATTTTTGCAATACGCTCTGCGGTAAGCTCAATGAGTTCATCGGTTATTGGTTTATTTGCTACATCGTTAATTAATGCTTTTGCGGCTTTTACTGCAACAGGTCCGTTATCAATCAGTGTTTGCAGCATATTATCGAGCGCGCAGTCTAAATTACCGGTTACTTGATGAATTAAACCAAGTTGCTTAGCAGTATGGGCATCAAACACTTCAGCCGTTAAAAAGTACCTGCGAGCAGCGCGCTCACCAATGGCTTTAATTACATACGGGCTAATAACCGCCGGAATAAGACCCAGCTTTACTTCACTTAAACAAAATTGCGCATCGTCTTTACTAAGGGCTATGTCGCAACAGGCTATTAAGCCCAGAGCACCACCAAAAGCGGCACCTTGCACAGCACAAATTGTAGGATGCGGGGAGCTTGCCAATACCTGCATTAATTTAGCTAATTGCATTGAATCAGCTAGGTTATCGGTGTAGTTGTTATCAGCCATTGATTTCATCCAGGCTAAATCGGCACCGGCTGAAAAGTGTTTACCCTCAGTTTTTAAAACCAAAGCACGAATATCAAGCGTATTTGCATGTTCAATACACTGAATCAGCTCGTGTATTACTTCACTGTTAAATGCGTTTCTTTTTTCTGGGCGGCTTAACACAAGTACAGCCACATTAGATTTTGTTATTTGTAGTGTTACTGACATTTTGCGCTCCGGTTACATTCTAAATACGCCAAATTTCGAATCACGTTTTGGTGCGTTATTCGCAGCTGTTAACGCAAGCCCTAATACATTACGCGTGTCGGCAGGGTCTATAATGCCGTCATCCCACAAGCGTGCACTTGCGTAATACGGGTGACCTTGCTCTTCGTATTGATCAATAATTGGCTTTTTAAAATCACTGATTTCTTGCTCGCTCATGTTTTGGCCTTTACGTGCTAAACCATCTTGTTTAACTTGCGCCATTACACCGGCTGCTTGCTCGCCGCCCATTACAGAAATACGGGCATTAGGCCACATCCACATCATGGTTGGTTCAAATGCGCGGCCACACATTCCGTAGTTACCTGCGCCGTAAGAGCCGCCAATAAGTACAGTGAATTTAGGCACATCAGCACACGAAACCGCCATCACCATTTTAGCGCCGTGCTTAGCAATGCCTTCGGCTTCGTATTTTTTACCCACCATAAAGCCGGTAATATTTTGTAAAAACACTAAAGGAATATTGCGCTGAGCACACAGCTGAATAAAGTGCGCGCCTTTTTGCGCCGACTCACTAAATAAAATACCGTTATTAGCCACTATGCCAACCGGGTTGCCATAAATGCTGGCAAAACCGGTGACCAGCGTTTCACCAAAGTAACGTTTAAATTCATCAAATGATGAATCATCCACTGTGCGCGCTATTACCTCGCGTACATCAAACGGCTTTTTAAGGTCGGTGCCTACAATGCCGTAAAGCTCGTTAATATCATAACGAGGTGGTTTTACATCCTCTAGAAGAGGGGCGGTCGGACGTGTGTAGTTAATACGTTCTATACATTGGCGCGCAATAGAAAGCGCATGAGCATCGTTTTCAGCAAAGTGATCGGCAACACCCGACACTTTACAGTGCACATCGGCGCCGCCTAACTCTTCAGCGGTTACTTCTTCGCCTGTTGCTGCTTTTACAAGCGGCGGGCCTGCTAAAAATATAGTGCCTTGATCTTTTACAATAATGCTTTCATCGGCCATCGCTGGTACATACGCACCACCTGCGGTACATAAACCCATTACCACGGCAATTTGTGGAATGCCTTTGCCCGACATACGGGCTTGGTTGTAAAAAATACGACCAAAATGTAACTTATCTGGAAATACATCATCTTGCTCTGGCAGATTTGCACCGCCAGAATCCACCAAATAAATACACGGTAAGTGGCAGCGCTCTGCGATGTCTTGTGCGCGTAAATGCTTTTTAACGGTAAGCGGAAAATATGTACCGCCTTTAACCGTGGCATCGTTTGCAATAATCATGCATTCAACGCCTTTAACACGGCCTATACCGGCTACAACGCCTGCACAAGGTATTGCTTGTTCGTACACACCAAAGGCTGCAAATTGCGAAATTTCTAAAAACGGTGAGCCTTCGTCAATTAATGTGTTTATGCGGTCGCGTACAAATAATTTACCACGGCCTTCGTGGCGCTCCTTTAATGCAGCGCCTCCACCTTGGCTAATTATTGCTACTTTACTGCGTAAATCATCCACCAGCGCTGACATATTTTTATGGTTTTGCACAAACGTTGGATCGTGAGGATTAACGCTCGATTTTAAAATAGTCATGGTTTAATCCTTAACGGCTTTCAGTGAAAAGTTCGCGGCCAATAAGCATGCGGCGTATTTCTGATGTACCTGCACCAATTTCGTATAATTTAGCGTCACGAAGAAGACGACCCGTTGCGTATTCGTTTATATAGCCATTGCCACCTAAAATTTGAATTGCATCTAGCGCCATTTTAGTTGCAAGCTCTGCTGCGTATAAAATTGCTCCGGCTGCATCTTTACGGGTGGTTTCGCCTCGGTCACACGCTTTAGCTACCGTATATACGTATGAGCGGGCAGCATTCATTTGTGTATACATGTCGGCTACTTTGCCTTGAATTAACTGAAATTGACCAATAGGGGTATCAAACTGTTTACGCTCATGAATGTACGGTACCACTATGTCCATACACGCTTGCATTATGCCAAGCGGGCCCGCTGCAAGTACTACGCGTTCGTAATCAAGGCCACTCATAAGAACTTTAACGCCTTCGTTTAAGTTACCTAAAATGTTCTCCTGGGGTACTTCGCAGTTTTCAAATACTAGCTCACAGGTATTTGAGCCGCGCATGCCCAGTTTGTCGAGCTTTTGCGCTGTTGAAAAACCAGGAAAGTTACTTTCAACAATAAACGCGGTAATACCTTTAGCGCCGGCGTTTAAATCTGTTTTAGCGTAAATAACTAACGTGTGCGCGTCTGGACCATTGGTGATCCACATTTTATTGCCATTTAAAATGTACTTATCACCTTTTTTTTCGGCTTTGAGTTTCATCGATACAACGTCAGAGCCCGCATTAGGCTCGCTCATTGCAAGGGCACCAATGTGCTCGCCACTAATAAGCTTAGGTAAGTATTTTTCTTTTTGAGCTTGTGTGCCGTTACGGTTAATTTGATTAACGCACAGGTTTGAATGTGCTCCATAGCTTAACCCTATAGAGGCACTGGCACGGCTAATTTCTTCCATAGCAATAACATGTTCTAAGTAACCTAAACCGGCGCCGCCAAGTTCTTCAGATACGGTCATACCTAGTACGCCCATTTCGCCCATTTGAGTCCAAAGTTGATTTGGAAAAGCGTTATCTAAGTCCGTTTTTTCAGCAAGCGGGGCAATCTCCTGACTCGCAAAACTGTTTACGTGGTCGCGGATCATATCGGCGGTTTCGCCAAGGCCAAAGTTCATTTCTTTATATAGTGAAATAGTGCTCATGATTCATTCCTGTGTGACGTGTGTGTTGTCAGTGTGTTTTTATTTTAAAAATAAACTTACTCGTCTATTTTATTAAGCGTGTCTCTGCAGCGGCGCTCGGCCGTCACCAACTCCATAAGAACAACTTTAATGTCGTCCATTTGTTGAGATAGGTCTGCTTTTTTTTCCGAAATAAGGTCAAGCATAGTAACCAACTGCTTAGCGCTTGATTTATCTGCGTCGTACAGTTCAAACAAACGACCGGTTTCGGCCAATGTAAAGCCCAATCGTTTACCACGTAATATTAGTTTTAAACGCACTTTATCGCGTTTTGAATAAATACGGGTTTGACCATTACGCTCTGGGGTTATTAACCCTTGGTCTTCGTAAAAGCGAATAGAGCGGGTTGTAATGTCAAATTCTTTAGCGAGTTCGCTAATGCTAAATGTTTGTTCATTACTGGCCGGCATTTTGGCTGAGCTTGCAAAGTTTGTTTGATTATCTGGTTTCATAATTGTATTTACCTCATTCGAATAACTCCAATATAAGTGAAGTTTACGTAAAGGTAAAGCTTGGTGTGATTTGAAACTATTTATAAAGGGGTGTTTAAGCGAAATATTGGTTTATATTATTAATATTCAATGAGTTATTTTTATTTTATCAGTGTAGTCTAACCGATGGAAAATAATCCTTACACTTATAAAACTAAAAATTAAGCTGTTTTTAGTTGACGTTGGCGTAAACGTTAGTATTGTGTAAGGGTATTAAATAATAAATGAATACTAAATTAATAGAGCAAATATACTAACAACTATTTGCATATAAATACAATGGAGTTAGTTATGACTTTAGAATCAGTGGTAATTGTAGCAGCAAAACGCACCCCAATGGGTGGTTTTATGGGAGCGTTAAGTGATGCGCAGTCTACCGAACTTGGCGCTACCGCCATTGCAAGCGCACTTGCACAAACTGGTTTAGCTAATGATGCAATAGACGAAGTAATTATGGGCTGTGTATTACCAGCAGGCCTTGGACAAGCACCCGCACGCCAAGCAATGTTAAAAGCAGGCCTTGCACTTAGCACTGGCGCTACAACAATTAATAAAGTATGTGGCTCTGGTTTAAAAGCGGCCATGCTTGCAAACGATTTAATTAAAGCAGGCTCTATTCAATCTGCTATTGCCGGTGGCATGGAAAGCATGACAAACGCACCGTACTTCATACCTAAAGCGCGTGGCGGTATGCGCATGGGACATGGCGAAATAAAAGATCACATGATGAGCGATGGCCTTGAAGACGCTTACGACAACAAAGCTATGGGTTGTTTTGCACAAGACACCGCCGATGAATACGGCATTGGCCGCGAGCAAATGGATGCGTTTGCACTAGGCTCATTAAGTAAAGCTAAAGCCGCGATACAAAACGGTAGCTTTGACAACGAAGTTGCACCCCATACAATGCAAACACGCAAAGGCGATGTAACAGTATCGATTGACGAGCAACCAGGTAACGCCCGCCCAGAAAAAATTCCAAGCCTACGTGCAGCTTTTAAAAAAGACGGCACTATTACAGCGGCTAATTCATCGTCAATTTCAGATGGTGGCGCAGCGCTTATATTAATGAGCGAATCTAAAGCAAAAGAGCAGGGCTTAACACCGCTTTGTAAAATTGTCGCGCACAGCACACATTCTCAAAAACCAAGTGAATTTACAGTAGCGCCAGTAGGTGCAATAAGCAGCGTGCTTGAAAAAGCAGGTTGGGCAGTAAACGATGTTGACCTTTGGGAAATTAACGAAGCATTTGCCATGGTAACCATGCTGGCTATTAACGAGTTAAAACTTGATGAAAGCAAAGTAAACGTCAATGGCGGTGCATGTGCACTTGGTCATCCAATTGGTGCAAGCGGCGCGCGTATTTTAGTAACGCTTATTCATGCCCTTAAAAACCGAGGCCTTAAAAAAGGCATTGCGTCTTTATGTATTGGTGGCGGTGAAGCGGTTGCTATGGCCGTAGAAGCGTATTAACTAGGTATTTAATAGTTATAAGAAAGCTGTACGAATAACTATAAAAGCGCTGCACTAATAATACTAACAAAGCGGCGCTACCAATTTTAAAAGAGAACACACAACTCACACACTAGGATTTAATCATGCACCAAGTACCACTACTTATTAATGGCGAATTTATTCAATCAGCATCAAAAGAGCTTATCGATGTTATAAACCCAGCAACTCAAGAAGTACTTGCACAAGTGCCATGTACCACAGAATCAGAAATGGACGCGGCAATTGCCTCAGCTTCTGAGACGTTTAAAACATGGAAAGACGTACCCATTACTGAACGTGCTCGCATTATGATGAAGTACGCGGCGCTATTAAAGGAACATCATGATGAGCTTGCTACCATTATTTGCCATGAATTGGGTAAAACATTTGAAGATGCAAAAGGCGATGTTTGGCGCGGTATTGAAGTAGTAGAACAAGCAGCAAACGCACCATCATTAATGATGGGTGAAACAATGGAAAACGTAGCGCGTAAAATCGATACGTATTCTTACATGCAGCCACTTGGCGTATGCGCGGGCGTAACCCCGTTTAACTTCCCAGCAATGATCCCTCTTTGGATGTTCCCGCTCGCTATTGTGTGTGGTAACACCTTTATTTTAAAACCGTCAGAGCAAGATCCACTTACACCAATGCGCTTAGCTGAGCTATTTATTGAAGCCGGCGCACCAAAAGGCGTATTACAGGTTGTTCATGGTACAAAACCACAAGTAGACCGCTTACTAGAAGATAAAGCAGTGCGTGCTATTTCGTTTGTAGGCTCGTGTGGTGTAGGTGCTTATATTTATTCTAAAGGCACACAAAATCTTAAACGCGTGCAAGCGTGTGTTGGCGCTAAAAACCACATGGTTATTATGCCTGATGCAAGTAAATCGCACGTTGTAAACAACCTAGTAGGCGCATCTGTCGGTGCTGCTGGCCAGCGTTGTATGGGTATTTCGGTTGCTGTGTTTGTAGGTCAAGCAAGTCAGTGGGTAGATGAAATAAAAGCAGGCTTTGAAAATGTACGCCCAGGCGTGTGGGATGATGCAAACGCGGCATACGGTCCACAAACATCAAAAGCAGCAAAGGCACGTATTTTATCACTCATTGCTGGTGGTAAAGAGCAAGGCGCTACCTGTTTAATTGATGGCTCTGACTTTACGGTTGAAGGGTATGAGCAAGGTAACTGGGTTGGTCCGACGTTATTTACCGATGTAACCAAAGAGATGGATTTATACAAAGAAGAAATATTTGGTCCAGTACTAGCGTGTATGTTTGTAGACACGCTTGAAGAGGCAATCGCCCTTATTAACGACAGCCCTTACGGTAACGGTACCTCGTTATTTACGTCAAGCGGCGCAGTGGCTCGTAAATTCCAACACGAAATTGAAGTAGGCCAAGTAGGTATTAATGTGCCAATTCCGGTGCCACTTCCGTTCTTTTCATTCACTGGTTGGAAAGGCTCGTTTTACGGCGATACTCACACGTACGGTAAGCAAGGTATTCGCTTTTACACAGAAACTAAAACAATTACATCACGTTGGTTTGAAGACGACATTGCGTCGGGCCCAAACATGAGTATTAACTTAAAATAATCGTAATTAAAAAATGAGTAAATAAAAGAATAATTAATAAAAAAGATGGGCGCGAAGGCTACTTCACACACAACACACACATAAGCCTTCGCCGCTCGTCACAAACTATCCCTGTAACGGGAAACACTAACAACACAACTAACACAATTAAAGAGGTCTACCATGGACTTTAACTTATCTGAAGATCAACAAGCCTTTGCACAAACTGCACGTCAATTTGCCGAGTCAGAACTTGCGCCCCATGCCGCAAAATGGGATCGCGAACATATCTTTCCTAAAGACACGATTAAAGCTGCGGGCGAGCTTGGTTTTTGTGGTTTATACACGCCAGAGGAAGCAGGCGGCCTTGGTTTATCTCGTTTAGATTCGAGCATTATTTTTGAACAACTTGCTATGGGCTGCACAGCAACCACGGCCATGTTAACCATTCATAATATGGCCACCTGGATGGTAGCAAGTTTTGGTACCGATGCCGTAAAAGACAAATACGTTGAGCAATTAGTAATGGGCGAGTTACTTGCCTCTTATTGTTTAACTGAGCCAGGGTCGGGCTCAGACGCCGCATCACTTAAAACCAAAGCCGTGCTTGAGGGCGATGAGTACGTTATTAACGGCTCAAAAATGTTTATATCGGGCGCTGGCGAAACTGAAGTGCTAGTTGTAATGGCACGTACAGGCGGCGAAGGCGCTGCGGGTATTTCGGCATTTGTAGTGCCTGCCGACGCAAAAGGCGTTGAATACGGCAAAGCTGAGGAAAAAATGGGTTGGAACGCACAACCAACACGCCTAATTAGCTTTGAAGATGTACGCATTCCTGCGCATAACTTGTTAGGCGCAGAAGGAGAAGGCTTTAAATTTGCGATGCAAGGCCTTGATGGCGGCCGAATTAACATTGCCACATGTTCAATTGGTACAGCGCAAGCGGCGCTTAATACCGCCCGCGAATACTTAAAAGAGCGCACTCAATTTGGTAAACCATTGGCTGCGTTTCAAGCACTGCAATTTAAAATTGCCGATATGAACACCGAACTTGTAGCTGCGCGCCAAATGGTAAGGCTTGCTGCATTTAAACTTGATAATAACGACGTTGAAAAAACAACTTACTGCGCCATGGCTAAACGTTTTGCTACCGATGTTGGCTTTACCGTATGTAACGACGCACTGCAAATTCATGGTGGTTACGGTTACATAAAAGAATACCCGCTTGAGCGCCATGTACGTGATGTACGCGTTCATCAAATTTTAGAAGGCACTAACGAAATTATGCGTGTGATTATAGCGCGCCGTATTTTGGCTGAGTCTGCAAGCGACGTTTTATAAGGAGCAATGTATGTCAGAATCTAAATCTAATCCGAGTATTGAACTTACAACCGAAGGTCATGTTGCTATTTTAACTATGTCTAATCCGCCAGCTAATACCTGGACAAAAGACACCCTAGTTGATTTAAAAAATACCGTTAACGCGCTTAATAATAACAAAAATATTTACGCCTTAGTACTGACTGGTGAAGGCGAGAAGTTTTTTAGCGCAGGTGCCGACCTAAACGTATTTGCTGGTGGCGATAAAGGCGTAGCCGCTGATATGTCGCGTGTATTTGGTGAAGCATTTGAAGCGCTTACTAATTTTAGAGGTGTGTCGGTTGCAGCCATTAATGGTTATGCAATGGGCGGCGGGCTAGAAGTTGCGCTTGCGTGCGATATACGTATTGCGGAAGAGCAAGCACAAATGGCGCTCCCTGAAGCTAAAGTAGGGTTATTACCGTGTGCGGGTGGTACACAAAATTTAGCATGGCTTGTAGGCGAAGGCTGGGCAAAACGGATGATTTTATGCGGCGAGCGCTTAAAAGCTGATAAAGCCTTGCAAATCGGCTTAGTGGAAGAAGTAGTACCAAAAGGTGAAAGCTTTGCGGCAGCACTAAAACTTGCCAACCAAGTGGCCGATCAAAGCCCCACCTCAGTTGCAGCATGTAAGACATTGATTCAAAAAGGGCGCCATCAATCAATGGCAAGTGTATTGCCTCTTGAGCGCGAGTTATTTGTTGGTTTATTTGATACCGAAGATCAACAAGAGGGCGTAAATGCCTTTTTAGAAAAACGCCGCGCTAACTGGGTAAATGGCTAATGAGTGTTTTAACATTATTAAATAGCGCCGATGAGCCCGTGGTATTTGAAACCGCAACCGCAGAAAATGGCAGTTTAATTGGGCTTATTACACTCAACGCGCCAAAAGCCTTAAATGCACTTAATTTTGAGATGATCAAATTACTTGAACCGCAATTGCGAGCTTGGCAAGACGATGATGCTATTGCAATGGTGTTGTTAAAAGGCGCAGGCGATAAAGCATTTTGTGCAGGCGGCGATGTTGTAAGCCTTCATCATGCAATGGCGCAAGGTAAACCAACAAGCTTAGTTGAAGAGTTTTTTACGCTAGAGTACAAGCTTGATTACCTTATTCATACCTTTGATAAACCTATCCTCGTTTGGGGTAACGGCATAGTGATGGGTGGCGGTTTAGGGCTAATGGCCGGTGCTAGCCACCGCGTCGTAACCGAAACATCACGCATTGCCATGCCAGAGCAAACCATAGGTTTATACCCAGATGTAGGCGGGAGTTACTTTTTACATAAAATGCCACAAAACGTCGGGTTATTTTTAGGGCTAACGTCAGCATCAATTAACTGCGACGACGCGCGTTTTGTATCGCTTGCCGATCACTTCATCGACAGCACTAAATATGATTCCATGCTTGCGCAAATTTTAGCAGCTAAATGGGGCAAAACCGCAAGCTTAAATCATGAGCGTTTAACTAAGTTATTAACCGATTTAGACAACCAATCTGCGCGTATGCCAAAAGGCAATATAAAAGCTAATTTAAAAACAATTCAAAAGCTGGGTGAATTTACAACCTTGCAGGAGCAAGTTGATTATATTTTAGGGTTAGCTACTGACGATAAATGGCTACAACGCGCTCAAAAATCACTTAAACACGGCTGCCCACTAAGCTGCGCACTCGTTAGTGAGCAATTAAAAACAAGTAAAGGCAAAAGCTTATTAACGTGTTTTAAAATGGAGCTGGGTATGTCGGTTCGTGCTGGCGAAGTAGGTGAGTTTCAAGAAGGTGTAAGGGCGTTATTAATAGATAAAGACGGCGCGCCTAATTGGCAGTACAAAGCACTTAGTGATGTCCCACAAACAATAATAGACAGCTTTTTTGCTAATCACTTTGACGAAAACCATCCACTCGATGGCTTAGACACGCCAATACACAAATAAAGGAAAGACGATGACTAAACTCAATATCGGTTTTATCGGCTTAGGCAATATGGGCGGCCCAATGGCGGCTAACTTAATTAAAGCTGGACATACTGTGAGTGTGTTCGATTTAAACCAGTCGGTCGTAAATGAACTTGCAAGCAAAGGCGCAAAAGCAGCAGTTGATGCAAAGCAGTGCGCAACCAATGCTGACGTACTTATTAGTATGTTACCTGCAGGCAAGCATGTTAAATCGCTGTATTTAGGAAATAACGACGACAGCGGTTTAATTAACGTGCTGAGCAAAAATACATTAGTAATTGATTGCTCAACAATAGATGCAGAATCAGCACGCACTGTAGGCAGTGCACTTGGCAAACAAGGCATAAGCTTTGTAGATGCACCAGTATCGGGCGGTGTTGCAGGCGCAACCGCAGGCACACTTACTTTTATTGTAGGCGGCGAAAAAGCAGCGTTTGATAAAGCAAATACAGTGCTGAGTGATATGGGTAAAAACATATTCCATGCAGGCGATATTGGCGCAGGGCAAGTAGCAAAAATATGTAATAACATGCTACTTAGCATTTTAATGGCAGGCACCAGCGAAGCACTGCAAATGGGTATTAATAACGGCCTCGATCCTAAAGTACTTAGCGACATAATGACCGCAAGTTCGGGCCGTAACTGGACGCTTGAACTTTACAACCCTTGCCCAGGTGTAATGGATACAGCCCCAGCAAGTAACGATTACAAACCTGGCTTTATGGTCGATTTAATGGCTAAAGATTTAGGCCTTGCCATGGAAGCCGCGCAGCAAAGTAATTCATCAACCCCTATGGGTTCAATGGCTAAAAATTTATACACTATGCTACAGCACCAAGGTGCGGGTAGTGATGACTTTAGTGCCATTTTTAAACTGTTTTCAAAGTAGGAGCAACGCGTGGAAATTAAAAATAACACGGTAGTAATAACCGGTGGCGCACAAGGTTTAGGCTTTGCAATGGCGCAAAAGTTTGCACTTATGGGTGCTAACATTGCTTTAATAGATATGGCGCAAGATTTATTAAACACAGCATGCGAACAACTCACTCAGCTTGAAGGTGTAACCAGCAATATTAAAGGTTATGCCGCAAACGTAACAAATGAGAGCGAAGTAGAAAGCGTATTTAATACCATCAACAGCGATTTTGGCCACATTGGTGTGCTTATAAACAACGCCGGTATTTTACGCGACGGCATGTTTATAAAGGCTAAAGATGGCAAGGTCGTTAAAAAAATGTCTCTTGAGCAATTTCAATCAGTTATTGATGTAAACCTGACCGGTGTGTTTTTAGCAGGGCGGGAAGCTGCAAGCCACATGATTGAATCAGGCAAAGGCGGCGTTATAGTCAATATGTCGAGCGTAGCGCGTGCAGGTAACATAGGCCAAACAAACTACGCGGCATCAAAAGCAGGCGTAGTGGCACTTACCACCACATGGGCTAAAGAACTTGGTCGATTTGGTATACGCGTAGGCGCTATTGCGCCAGGTGTTATAAGCACCGCCATGACCGACGCCATGAAGCCCGAAGCCAAACAACGTATGCTCGCAGTAACGCCAGTAGGGCGTTTAGGCGAAAGCGACGAAATTGCCCATACTGCACAATACATAATCGAAAACGACTTTTTTACCGGCCGTGTGGTTGAAATAGACGGCGGAATTCGTTTGTAAACCGAGCTGGATTAAGGTTGATTAAAAAGCATGGCTGTTTTGGGCTGTGCTTTTTTGTTTTAAATCGGGGAGTTTATAATCTTGAAAAAGGGCTGATAACGGCGTTGGGAATTTGTTGTGAAATTAGTTGCTCGTTTGCTCTTAATAAAACCTAATGAGAGTGGCTTTTTAATCACTTCTTTAAATAAAAAGCTCAACGCATTTAAGGCTTGTGTTTGAGTGTTAGGAGCAACATTTTGTTGGTTGACTGAACGAGTTTAAAAAAGCTAAAAAAAGTTCGACCTCATTGTCTCCCATCGTTGTTGGGTGCCTCATAGAGTTAAAACGAATAAACGAAGCTATCCAGTATAAATACGCTTTAGATATATTTGTTCGGCTATTATAGTTAAAGAAGGTGATTTCATGATATGAATCTCTAGTAAAATTTAACTGTATATATAGACAGTTGATTTTGTTTTGTCCAATATTACTGATCTCCACCATTTCGGCGCATTTGCGCTCTGATTAAAAATAATTTTCAGTTAACTTATTGTTTACAGGTGTTTATTTGATGGTTAAGATAAATACATAGTAATACATGGACATTTGTCGGTTTATAAAACGACAAATGTCGTAGACAAAATTGTTAGCACTATAAGTTGAGTAGGTTACATAAATGAAGGTTTTAAGAAAAGCGGAACCCAATATCTATTATAAAGCGGAAGGTTTTCATATTGCAGCTCAGGTTTTAAATCAAGCTAATGAAATGCAATATAGAGGCTCTCCATTTATTGTAAATGCTACTTTTGCGATTGAACTTTATCTAAAATGTTTTGATGGGCAAACTGTTTTTAATCGACCATCAGAGTACTGTGAAGGTGTTACCAAGTATGAGAATGTAACTAGTGAAGGTAGCAACAGAGGGCATGACCTTGGCAAACTATTTAACCATTTAAATGATGCTAACCGTTAACAAATCAGTAGTGCATTTGAAAAGCGTATAAATGGAATAACATCAGAAGAGTTTTTTGAAAAATACCGTGACCATTTTGTTTCGTGGCGTTATGGTTTTGAGGGTAATGCTACTGCTTATTCTCCATCAGAAATATTAGTAATGCTAGAAGCCTTAAAAGAAAGTGCATCGCAATATATATAGTGCTAACAAGCGATTTAAACGGAACAAAAACAGTTGGTTAGGTTCCGCTTCGCTCCACATTATAACCAACAATTTTTGTCCGCTTAAGCGGGCGTTGAGGCTGTAGAATTACTCTTTTTAGGAACGTATCCAACTATTCTTGGTTGGTTGCTTTTTAACCTTGAATCCATCTGTTCGCTGTGATCTAATAGATATTATTCACCCACGGTAAACTGT
>NZ_JACGWD010000088.1:0-15194 GCF_014077565.1 Pseudoalteromonas sp. 5Ae-yellow | reverse complement strand
ATGGCTTGCTCAATCGGCGTTTAGAAAATAAGCCGAAGGGATAGAAGAATACAGGAGCCGTATACGAGGCCCGTACGTACGGTTCTGTGAGAGGGATGAGGCAAAAGCCTCACCCTACTCGATGTGCATGCGGGGGATTTGTTGCTTTAAATTTAATCACGTTAGCGTTAGAATAAGCGCCGTATTTTTGAGCAACTTTAAAGGGTAATTTTGTTTATAGTTTTACTAAGCAGTGCATTTATAGCTTTAATGTATTTAGAAGCCATTAAAAAAGGTATGCCAATTAAGCGATGGCTTATTTTAGGCGGTTTACTTGGGCCTGTGGCCTGGTGTTTGTTTAATCTACATTATCGTCGTGCTTTAGTAAGAAATGTAGGTATAAATGCGTGTATATGGCGCCCTTAATTTATCGACGCCACATTTTTATTTTTTCTAATTAAGCTTGGGGCTGCTTTAGTTTGTTGCTGCTTTAAAAATTCAGTAAATTCACTTTTTGATAGTGGCTTGGAATAATAATAACCTTGTACTGTTTCGCAATTAAGCTTTTTGAGTATATCAATTTGATGGGCTTGTTCTACACCTTCAGCCACTACATGTAAATCAAGGTTATGCGCAATAGTGACTATTGAGTCGACCATATTACGGCCACGTTCGTTGGTCATGTCATCTATAAATGCTTTATCTACTTTAAGTGTATTAAGCGGAAATTGCTTTAAATACGCTAATGATGAATAACCAGTACCAAAATCATCCATTGCTAAATGAATACCTCGGGCACTTAACGAACGCATAATTGCAATGGCTTCTTTAGGGTCATCCATTACAGTACCTTCTGTTATTTCAAGCTCTAAAAAGTAAGAAGGTAATTCATTTTTTTGCAAAATAACGTCAATACGAGAGGTTAAATCGGGGAGGCTAAATTGCTTTGCTGATAAGTTGACAGCTACTCGGCCGCTAAATAAACCGCTATCTAGCCATTCTTTTACGTCTCTGCAGGCTTTGTTTAATACCACCTCACCAATTTCAATTATTTGGCCCGTTTCCTCGGCTATAGGTATAAAAACTCCCGGACTAATAATGCCTTTTTTGGGTGTAATAAAGCGCACTAATGCTTCCATTCCGGTTAGCTTGCCTGTGCGAATATTCATTTTTGGTTGGTAGTACACTTCAAAATGGTCTTCTTTTAAACCAAAGCGCATGAGGTTTTCAATTTGCAGTCGTTTAACGGCTTGACGGTTCATCGTGTCGTTAAAAAATAGGTAGCTATTACCTTTCTTTTTAGCATGATACATCGCGGTATCTGCATTTTTTAAAAGCAGTTCAGGTGTATTACCGTCTTCAGGGAATAATACAATACCTACACTTGAGGTGATTGCCAGTTCGTGGCCTGCCATTTTAAATGGTGTAGCAATGGCTGCTAAAAACTGTTTAGCCATGCGTGTAATTACATGTATGTCGTTAGTGTCAGACATTACCAGAGCAAACTCATCGCCGCCTAAACGATAAAATACATCATTTTCACGGGTTAGTTTATTTAAGCGCATTGCTAGTTTAGCTAATAAGCTGTCACCTAGCTGATGTCCTAACGAGTCATTTATTTTTTTAAAGTTATCTAAATCGAACACAAGTAAGGCGTGATGCGAATTGAGCTTTACTAGCTTTTGCAAATCAGTAAAAAATAAATTTCGGTTAGGCAGACTGGTTGTGCGATCTCGATTCGATAAGTTATGTAATTGCGATTCTGCTTTTTTACGCTCTGTTAAATCTGAATATACAACGACATAATTAGTTATTTGATTTTGATCGTTTTTAATTTCATCTATCGATATTTCTATCGGCAATAAAATGCGCTCACTATTACGAAGCTTCACTTCTTGTTGAATATGTTCGCGCTCTTTTACTATTTCAATAATTCTGTTTGTGTAGCTTGGCTCATAACCAGATAGGCTAAAATCTTTTCCTAAGTATTGTTCGCGTACGCCACCAAATAAGGTTAAAAAGCTGGGGTTTATATCAACCAGTTTAAAGTTTTTATCATAAATTGCTAAGGCGTCAGTGAGCGACTCAACACATTTTGCAAAAAGGTTTAAGCGCTCTTCAGTTGATTTTAACTGTGATATATCGCGAACGGTACCTGTCATTCTAAGGGGGGATAAGTTGGCGTCTTTTTCAATTATTTTTCCGCGATCGAGCACCCAGTGCCAACGACCAAAAGTATCTTTGATTCGGTAGGTGGCTTCAAAAAAAGCAGACTGCTCTGCAAAGTGCACTTTTAGCAAGTGCTCAACGTTATTAATATCGTGAGGATGGATAAGGCCTTTATTTGGTGGAAACCCCATTAACGTAGTTGAGTCCATTAAATACTTATCGTTAATGCGAATAACTTCGCCTGTTTTTATGTTCCAGTCCCAAAGTGTATCGCCGCTACCTTCTACGGTACTTTTAAGGCGTTTTTCCGAAAGTCGAAGTTGGCGGCGTGAACGTCTAAGTTTGTGGATTACAAATAACAGGTACGGCAAAGCAAGCGATATAATGGCGCTTGCTAGTATAAGTATATTGTCTGAGTTGTAATTAAGTGATGACTCAAAGGCAAAAAGCTCAAATGAGTAAGCAAGTACTACAAGCATGCTTAGTTTTATTATTGTTTTTATCATTTTTTGATTACTTCTAATTTACAAATGATAATTTAAAACAAGCTAAACCTAGAGTCAAAGAGATTGAGAGTAAACGGGCATATTTTGAGATTTACTGACTTTCGCCGAGCTTAAAAGCTCATATCTTGGTCTATTATCATCAAATAGGCTTAGTGCATAAACTTTTACTTCTCTTAGTGTTAGTGCGTTTAGGGCATCTAAAAGTCGCTGCTGCATATGAAATTCATGATCTCTGTTACCAATAGCAAGCCATAACCGTTGTGAGCGCAGGCGCAGGTTTTTATCTTTTTCTGCAATATGAGTACTAAGGCCATGTTTTTGCTGTTGCCAATCGTTTTCATCAAGTGCATCAATATTATCAAGGTAGTTTTTAATAAAACGGTTATGTCGATGCAATAATGTTTTTGCATCAAACTTAGGTGACTGCACATAAAATGCTATACCAGCACGCGTGTTAAATGGTGCATAACCAGCGCCTACTAAATAACCAAGTTGCTGTGTAGTTCGTAATTCATTAAAGTAATCTTGATTAATTAAATGATTTAACGCCATCATTTTTACTTTTTCGGCCACGCAATCCGTTTGCGCTTGATAGTAAATAACCATTGCATGGTCGTTACAAGGAAGCTCTAACTCGTAGCGAGTTACTTTTTTAATTTCAAAAAGAGGGCGTCTTAAATCTTCAATTATGGTTGCGTTTTTTAAGTGATTTGCGACCTTTTTTTGAAAGGCTATTGCATCACTTTGCTGCCAGTTACCATGTAAAAATGATTCAACATGTAGTGCTTTAAAAAAGTCTGTTCTGAACTCATTAAATTGCTGAAAACAGGTGTTTTTTAATGCCGATGCAAGCTCCCCAGGTTGTGGGTTCCAAGGCATTATTTTTGCGCCTAAAATGCTAAATAACTCACTGACTGGTTTGTTTTGGTTGCTATTGCGCCAATGCCTTACAAGCTGTTTTTTATATTCAGCAAAGCGTTTTGCACAGATCTCTACATTAAATAAAGCATCTATTAATTGATCAACAAGCTCTAACTGGCTAGATGAAAGCCCCGCGGTATGTAGAGTTAATCCACCTTGATGCGAGGTTAAGTGATAGCTAAGCCCCGCAAGTTCTGCAGGATAAAATTGCTCGCCCACGCTATCCATAAATAAATCTGTAAATAAGCGGGTGAGTGCCATATGTTTTACATCTTTTACGGCAAAATCAGAATCCATGGCCAAATAAAAATGACCTTTAGCAATACGAAATGTGTTGTCTTGTTTAAACCAAAAGTCAAAACCGGGTTCTTTTACTAATAACTCGGGTTTTGTTTGTGGTTTTATGACATCAAATAACACCACTTCTTTTGTTAAATAAGGATTAGCGGTAGGCAGCAGCATTTCGCTCAGCGGTTTATTTATCTCACTAAGTGCATCAAGCCAACTAGGTGAAATATGTTCTACTTTATATGGTGTGTTATACCATGCGGTTTTATGTTCAGACTCTACATCTGGATGTATAAGTACGATGCGCATATTATGTGGCGTTAACCACTGCATGGCCATTTCGTGGGTCGCTTTTTTAAAGCCTTCCATTAAATAGTCGCCTTGCACGTAATTTGCTTCGTCGTAATGCTGCATATTAATGCTTAAATTACTGACCCAATCAATCAAGCGTGACTTTTCTTGGTTATCAAATGCTATTTGTAATAGATTTTTTTTATCTTGATATAAACGCGGCAATTTTTCGGTGTTATCGTTAATTAAACAAATGTATTCAAACACCATTTCAATAATGTCTTCGAAGTATTCAATACCTTCATCGGTAAGCGCTAAACTAATATTAAAGTCTTTAAAGTTGCTGCCATTAATACCACCGCCAGCAGAAAGCGCGTTTATCCAGCCTTGCTCTTTTAAAATAGAATAAAGAGAACCCGCGCCTTCATAGCCAAGTAAATGGGCAATAAAACTCACTGTTTTGTGGCGATAAAAGTCGTCAATATTAGGCATAGCAAAACTTATGATAAGTTTTTGCATATGCTTATGCGGCTCAATATGAAGTATTTTTCCTATGTCTTGTTTGCGATAGAGTGGCTCACTGATCTCTGGCTTTTTGAGGTTTTTATTACCCTTAATTGCGCCAAAGTAAGTTTGTGCCCAGCTTTGTAGTGTGTCTAATGTTTCGTTTGCGCAAATAACTAAAGTCATCCACTGAGCTTGGTACTGACTATTAAAAAAGTCGCGAAGCTCATCACTAATACAGCGCTCTCTGTCAGCTAAGGTTTGTAGGTTTCCTACAGAAAATTTAGCAAATGGATGAGCTGGATTTACCGTTTCTTTGTGGGCTTGATAAATACGGCGACCATCGTCTTTTATTTTTAGTTTAAACTCGGCTTCAATTGCGTTGCGTTCTTTTTCTGTTTCGGCTGAATTTAAAAGTGGCGCAATAAAAAAACGGCTAAATTGGGTAAGCGCCTGTTCAAATTCTTGGTTATTAACATCAAAAAAGTAACAGGTATGCTCAGTGCCAGTCCACGCATTAGTGTTCCCGCCAGCTTGCGAAACAAAATTATTAAAACTGCCTGAATCTGGGTATTGGTCAGTGCCTAAAAAAAGCATGTGCTCTAAAAAGTGTGCTAGGCCTTGCCTATCAAGAGGATCGTCAAAATGCCCGGCGTTAACTGCCATTGATGCTGCCGCTTTTGTAGAATCTTTATCTTGCACTAATAGTACTTTTAGACCATTGTCCAGTGTAAAGGCGCGGTATGCTCTGTTATCATTGCGGCTGATATTCAAATGATGCTCCTGAAACTAAACGTTTACTTGTTAACAACAGATGATGGCTTCAGGAAAGCGAAATACAGCTTAAAGATTTACCTGAATCTCATGAAAGAATTATTTAGAAATAAATAGATTTATGTTGTTAATATAGCTGACAAATGGGCAAACTGGCTACTGTTTTATATTCTTTAATCGGTTGATTTTTTATGAAAACAATCCTAATAATGCGCCACGGCGAAGCAACACCCATGCAGGCTGATGATGCAGGTAGAAATTTAACCCAAGCAGGGCACGATGAAGCTGAAAAAATGGGCCTTTGGCTCAGTAAAGCACATTGCCCTGATGCACTGTTAGTTAGTCCTTACATTCGTGCACAGCAAACAGCTGCAGGTGTGGCTAAAAATAACGTATTTAAATTTAGCGAAACCACGTCCGATATTATCCCCGAAGGCAAACCTCAAATTGCTGCTGACTATCTTGAAACGCTTATTGCTACTCATCCCCAATGCAATACATGGCTTATAGTGGCACACATGCCTATTGTAAGTTATTTAGTGGATCAATTAAGCCCTGGTAATATGCCAATTTTTAATACAGGTGCTGTTGCTGTTATTAGTTATGATGAGCAAACCCAGCGTAGTAGTTATATAAGTATAAATGCCCCAGAAAACCTTTAAATAATTGAGAAAAGTATTATGACGATAGAACGCTTACAAACAGGTGCGCGCATGAGCCGCATAGTAAAACATAATGGCACTGTGTATTTATGTGGGCAGGTATGCGCCGACGCGCAAAAAGGTATTAAAGAGCAAACTCAAACTATGCTTGATAAAGTAGAGGCGCTGCTTGATGAAGCAGGGAGTTCAAAAGAACACATGCTTAGCGCGACTATTTATGTAAAGAGCATGGAATACTTTGCTGATATGAATGCAGTATGGGATGCATGGGTACCCGAGGGTTATGCGCCTGCACGTGCCTGCGTAGAAGCTAAAATGGCACGTGATGCACTACTTGTTGAAATTTCAGTAGTTGCAGCTTTAAAAGAATAATAGCTTTAATGAATCGCTCCCCCGTTGTACTTATCACAGGCTCTAGCCGAGGTATTGGCGCAGCTACCGCACTATATTTTGCAAAGCATGGTTATGATGTTTGCATTAATTATAAAGCAGATTTAGCTAGTGCAGTATTGGTGGCAGAAAAAGTAAAGCAATTAGGAGTTGAGGCTGAAGTAATTCAAGGTGACTTGTCACTAGAGGCTGACGTTTTAGCTTTATTTATGCATATAGATAAAGTCTTTGGTCAACTTGATGTACTAATAAATAACGCCGGTATTTTAAAACCACAAATGCCCTTGTTAGAAATGAGTGCTAAGCGCATAAACGAAGTTTTGACTACAAATATTACCAGTGCTTTTTTATGTAGCCGAGAGGCAATAAAGCGAATGGGAAATGGCGGTAGTATTGTTAATGTTTCATCGGGAGCCGCTAAAACGGGCTCTCCTAATGAGTACATTGATTATGCAGCATCTAAAGGTGCAATGGACACATTTACTATTGGCTTGGCAAAAGAGGTGGCAAGTAAAGGTATTCGAGTTAACTCGGTTAGACCAGGGCTTATTTACACTGATATGCATAGCGATGGCGGTGAAAAAAATCGAGTCGATCGTCTTAAAAGTAAATTACCCCTTGGCAGAGGCGGTACACCCGAGGAAGTTGCTGCAGCAATTTACTTTTTAGCTTCAGAGCACGCTTCTTTTACAACGGGTAGCTTTGTTGATGTAGCCGGCGGTTTGTAAGCTAAAGTAATAAAGCTAGCCAAAACGTAAAGCTAATAACACTTAAGATAGTAGAAAGTACGACAGCCCCAGCAAGAGTAGCTTCATGCTGCTTTATTTGAGTCGCAATAAGATAAGCATTTACGCCAACAGGGGACGCACTTAAAAGTACCAATACATTAAGTATTTGCGTGTCTAGCTTAAATACATAAGTGCCTACCAATAAAACTAACGCAGGCAATAAAAATATTTTTAAAATTGATGCTATTAACGCCGGTTGCCAATTTGCAGCTATTTTATAAAAAGCTAAATTTGCACCAAGTACAAATAGCGCACAGGCAATTGCTGGTTTAGCTAATAGCTCCAAACTATTTGCTAAGTCGCTAAACAGTGTAACTCCTAATATGTTTAATATAAGCCCGCACCCAATACTCAGTACAATAGGATTTAGTACCATACTTTTTCCAAAGTGCGACCACGAAAATTTATCGCTGCTACCTTTAGCGCCTATTAAAAAAGTAAGTGCAAATAACAATGTGCTATGAAAGGTGATGATCATAAATGCAATAGCAATCATCTCTTTACCCAGTGACGCTATAACAATTGGGATACCTACCAACACCATATTTGAATAACTTCCTGCCAAACCAAATACGCTGTGTTGTTGATAATTTATTGCTTTATTATTGAGACATGACTTATTTAAGTAAAAGCGGTCAATTAAAATGCCTAATCCAAACACACACAAAACCGGTATGTAAAAGCTCATAAATGCAAAAAGGCTGATGCTTTGCTGCAGGTTTATTTGCGACATATTTAGTACTAAAAAGGCTGGTAAACTCACATAAAAAGTAAATTTACTTAGACCCGCAATGTTTTGTTCGTTAAAAAATTTTAACTTACAACAGCCATAACCCAGTGCCACAATAAAAATGAGCGGAAAAATAATTGAAAAAATATGCACGAAGTTACATCCTAGTAATAGCTAAAGTTAGCGTCTAAATTCATCACTTTGCGGTAAATTAATTAGTATGAGTACAGCGCCTCTACCACCATATTCGAGAGGGGCTTGGTGCATCGCTATTACGTCAGGGTGCTGTACTAAGTACTGGGGCACTTTGTGCTTTAGTACGCCGCCGCCAATACCGTGCACTACACATGCACAATAGTAATGCTGCTTTTTACATTCGTGAATGAGTCCAGCGAGTTCGTCTTTAGCAAGTTCTTTATTTAAGCCATGTAAATCTAGCGTCAAATCGGGTGCAAAGTCACCACGGCGAAGCTGTTTAGCTAGGAAAGTATCTTGGCCAGGTTTTACATATTTAACCGTGCCGTGGGTGTCTATATCTGGAATATAAACGTCTGAGAAGAAAAATTCAGATTGAGCCTGCTTTTTTTGCTGGGCAAATTGCTTAGCTTGTGACACCTTAGGCTTTGTATCAAAACGATGAGTATCTTGTTTAAATACTTTGGCGCCTGTGATCGTTTGACGAAATAAGCTGATGTCGTCATTGCTTAGGGACGAATGTGATGGAGTGTCTTTTTTCATAACTATTACCTAAACAAAAAAACGTAAAAACGCAGCGCAAAAGGCGGTACAATACTTAAATGAGGGGCAATTGTAATTTGCCCAGCGCAGATAGGCAATGCAATCGTCTTAAAGACTCAAAACAGTCAGTAAGCTAATACAGGTAAAAATATATGAGCGATTTACAAATAGAAGAAGCAACACTCGAAGAAGCCGTTGCAGAACTGTCAACTTTACATGACTGGTTACGTTGGACTACAAGCCAATTTGCAAGTAGTAGTATATTTTTTGGACACGGTACAGATAACGCATGGGATGAGGCTGTAAGCTTATTACTGCCTGCGCTTAGCTTGCCTGTTGATGCGCCAAAAGAATTAATGCACGCGCGTTTAACAAGCACAGAAAAAAACCGACTTGCGGGTCTTATTGCAGAACGTATTAACGACTGCACACCAGTACCTTACTTAACAAACATTGCATGGTTTGCGGGTATGCCATTTTATGTGGATGAACGTGTACTTATACCTCGCTCACCGTTTGCTGAGCTTATCAGCAACCGCTTTACACCCTGGCTTGAAGAGCCACAATCGGTTAACCGCATATTAGATTTATGTACAGGGTCGGGTTGTATCGCAATTGCACTTGCGCAAGCTTTTGAGCAGGCACAAGTTGATGCGGTAGATATATCGTATGAAGCGCTTGAAGTGACAGACATTAACATTAACGATTACATGTTGAGTGATCGCGTGTTACCTATTCAGTCTGATGTATTTAGCGGTGTGCCAGGTCAAAAATACGACCTAATAGTAGCAAACCCACCGTATGTTGATGCAGAAGATATGGCTGACCTGCCACGTGAATTTCATCATGAACCAGAGCTTGGACTTGCATCAGGCCACGATGGTTTAGATGTAACCCGTACTATTTTAAGCGAAGCGAGTGAACATCTAACAGATAACGGTTTGTTATTTGTAGAAGTTGGTAACTCTATGGTACATATGGATGCACTGTATCCGGGCGCGCCGTTTGAATGGATTGAATTTGAACAAGGCGGCTTAGGTGTATTTGTAATTAGCAAAAAGCAGCTAGATGAGTATTTTGCAAAATAATACCAACTCCATTAAGTATGTGATCTAAATTTTACGCCGAAAAAACAATTCAGTTCTAGGCGTAAATTGATGTAAATGGTTGTTCCCTTTGCGAAATTTACAACAAAGAAATGGGTTGTTTTAGCAAGTAAAATAGATCAGCTATTTATTTGAATTGGTATAAGTAAAAAATGAATAGCCAAGCCCTGTGCTTGGCTATTGGTAGTCATTAGGAATGAGGAAAGTTAATGGCAGGTAATAGCATTGGGCAGTTATTTAAAGTGTCCACCTTTGGTGAGAGCCACGGCGTTGCATTAGGCGGCGTTGTTGATGGTACTCCCGCAGGTCTTGAAATCACAGAGGCCGACTTACAAATTGATTTAGATCGTCGAAAACCAGGCCAAAGCCGTTATACAACGCAGCGCCGTGAAAGCGATCAAATAAAAATATTAGCAGGCGTTTTTGAAGGTAAAACCACAGGTACCAGCATTGGTTTATTGATTGAAAATACCGATCAACGCTCGCAAGATTACGGCAAAATTAAAGATGTATTTCGCCCAGGTCATGGCGATTACACGTATTGGCATAAGTACGGCTTGCGCGATTATCGCGGTGGCGGTCGTTCATCTGCACGCGAAACCGCGATTCGCGTAGCGGCAGGTGCTATTGCTAAAAAATACTTAAAGCAATTTCATGGTATTGAAGTTAAAGCATGTTTAAGTCAGCTTGGCCCTATTAAGGCGGAAACGTTTGACTGGGATGAAGTGGAAAATAACTTATTTTTCTTCCCTGATGCAAGTAAGCTTGAAGCGCTTGACGAATATATGCGTGACCTTAAAAAGCAAGGTGACTCAGTTGGCGCTAAAGTAAAAGTAGTGGCAAGCAATGTACCTGTTGGTCTTGGTGAGCCAGTATTTGACCGCCTTGACGCCGAACTTGCACACTCATTAATGAGTATTAACGCGGTTAAAGGCGTTGAAATTGGTGATGGCTTTGATGTGGTTGAGCAAAAAGGCTCTGAGCATCGCGACGAGCTAACCCCTGAAGGTTTTACATCAAATCATGCAGGTGGTGTACTTGCGGGTATTTCGACAGGGCAAGATATTATTGCTTCTATTGCGCTAAAACCAACGTCGAGCATTACTATTCCAGGTAACAGCATTAATACAAGTAACGAAGCGGTTGAGATGATCACTAAAGGTCGTCACGACCCGTGTGTAGGTATTCGTGCAATCCCGATTGCTGAGGCAATGATGGCCATTACCTTAATGGACCACTTACTGCGTCAACGCGGACAAAATCCGCATGTAAATCACGAACACGGGCCAATTAATGGCTCTGTGTAAGTATTTATAATTATAAAAAAACGCGGATTACCGCGTTTTTTTATGTCTGTAATTTAGTTAGGAGCCTTTCAGGAGTTGTTCAAGTAAGCCCTATATACTGCAAGAAGGAGGGTAGTAATCATGAACGATAATATTAATGAACACTCACAAATAAAAGCCCAAGCTGCAATAGCCCGCTTAGAACGTTTCAGTAAGTTAACGGATAGCAGCATTGGTATTCCTTTTACTAAATTTAATATAGGTTTGGAGGCGGTGATTGGTTTAATCCCTGTAATAGGTGATGCCGCAGGGCTAATTTTATCAAGCTATGTGCTTATAGAAGCGCAGCGTTTAGGTGTGAGTAAACGTATAAAGACTAAGATGATCATTAATATGCTCATAGATTTTGTAGGCGGCTTAGTGCCATTTTTTGGTGATATTTTTGATGCCTTTTTTAAAGCTAACACGCGTAATACACAACTATTAAAAAAGCATTTAAACAAGCAGTTGAGTGAGTAATTAATAGCTTTAAGTAACAGTTAGCAAAGAGACTTTAAACAAAATGTTGTTGGTTGTTAAATCACCTAGTAAGGTAGGAGCGTCTATTCATTTTGGTATCTACAATATGCAATTATTTATCGGTAATAAAAACTACTCTAGCTGGTCATTACGCGCATGGTATTTAATGAGTAAATTTGATGTTGAGTTTAGTGAAACCCAGCTAGTACTCGACACCCCCGACTTTTACAATGAACTAAAAAAGACCTTTGCTTTGCAAAAAGTCCCAGCGTTAATTGATGGCGATTTACAGGTATGGGATTCGCTAGCAATTTGTGAATATATTAACGATGCTTACTTATCAGGCGCTGCATGGCCAAAATATATTACCCAAAGAGCTAAAGCGCGTGCACTAAGCGCTGAAATGCATTCAGGCTTTATGGCACTGCGCAGTGAAATGCCAATGAATATAAGAGCAACCCGTAAAGTAGACCTATCGAGCGAAACACTAAAAGACATAGCCCGTATAGACGAAATATTTGCACAGCAACAAGATGTGTTTCCAAATGAGTGGTTTTTTGGTGACTTTAGTATTGCTGATGCCATGTATGTGCCTGTTGTACTGCGCTTAAAAACCTATCAAATTACGTTATCGGCAGAGGCGCAGCAATATTGTGACTTTGTTATGCGTTGCCCAGTATTACAAGTATGGATCACTCAGGCATTAACCGAAACCGATATTGTAGAGTGTGATGAAGCAGGAACGCCTGTATAATTATTGTTTTTCATATGGCATGTTCTATGTCTTAAAATCATAAGTTTAAACTAGGCAGCTCATGTATCTAAATCACCCAAGGTATGGCAATAAACCGATAACTACCAATACCTCAGTGACAATAGAGACGATAGAGAATGCGCACTGGCTTACTCGAGGCTTAAATACTTCCCTGATACGGTAATATTGGCAGATATAAAAAAGCAAAACTATGCCATTGACCCTCGGGCACTTTATGTTGATATTGAAGAGAAGTGCGAAAGTTGCTCTAAGGCATTTATTTTTTTTGCTCAAGAGCAGCAATATTGGTTTGAGGTACTTGATTTTTGGGTTGATTCACACTGTACACGTTGTTTTGAATGCCGTAAGCATGCCAGATATATACTAACTCTACGTAAACGGTACGATATGTTAACTAGCTTAGCCAATAAAACCTCAAGTGAAAAAACACAGCGTAAAGAACTTGCCAATACGCTTTACTGTTTAGGTATTATTAAAAATATCAATAAAGTGAAAGATTAATCCGCTTATATTTTACTATCCCGCCTTATTTTTACTTTAGTTGTAAAAGCCCGTACAATTCGTCTCGTTTTTAGTGCGCTAATATGGCGCTGTAACCGAGAAAAATTAGCCTAATTTTATGCATCAAATAGCTGATCTAATTTCAATTTTTGAACGCACTTTTTATCAAAGTCATAATACATGTCTGATAAAAGGCGATTGTGAGCCTGTGTATTTACCAGCAACAGAGCAGGTGCCATATCACCAAGTTGTATTTGCGCATGGTTTTTATGCCAGTGCATTACATGAAATAGCACACTGGCTGGTGGCCGGTGATGCACGTCGGTTATTAGAAGATTACGGCTATTGGTACTGCCCAGACGGGCGCGACAAACAAAAACAAGCTGAGTTTGAAAACGTAGAAGTAAAGCCCCAAGCGATAGAGTGGTTATTAAGCACCGCAGCAGGGTTTAATTTTAATGTGTCGGTGGATAACTTAAACGGCGAGCAAACATGTCGGTTTGATTTTCAGCAGCGAGTATATGCACGGGTATTATCGTTAATCGAAAATGGCTTTAACTCTCGTACAGAATCACTTTTAAAAGCACTCTGTGATTTTTACAATACACAGTGGCCATTAACAGCGCAGCAATTTAATTGGCAACATCCGAAGGAGCTTTGTAATGGCGTTTAAATTAGGTTTAATTGTAAACCCAGTAGCGGGTTTAGGCGGAACAGTTGCTTTAAAAGGTAGTGATGGCGCACACACAGCCGCTAAAGCAATCGAATTAGGTGCAGAACCCAAAGCAAATAGCCGCACAAAAGCAGCGCTTGAGGTGCTATTGCCTTATAAAGAGCGCTTAACTATTTACACTGTTAACGGTGACATGGGTGAGCAAACAGCAAAAGCTTTGGGCTTTAATGTAGAGGTTGTATATAACACTTTTGCAATAACAACCCCAGATGACACAGAACAAGCCGCAAAAATACTTAAAAACTCTGGTGTTGATTTGGTCTTATTTGCCGGAGGCGACGGTACAGCACGTAACATTTGCCATGCAATAGAGGATACCATTCCCGTACTTGGTATTCCCGCAGGTTGTAAAATTCATTCTGGTGTTTACGCTATCACGCCAAAGGCTGCAGGGCGCGTAGTCGAAATGCTGGTTAAGGGTGAGTTAGTTACCTTAGCCGATGCAGATGTAATGGATATAGATGAAGATGCTTTCAGGCAAGGCACAGTAAAAGCCAAACGCTACGGCGAAATGCAAACACCTAGCGAAGTACGCTATATGCAAGCGGTTAAAAATGGCGGTAAAGAAACCGACGAACTCGTACTTGCCGACATTGCAGCGCATGTTGTATCGCAAATGGATGAAGACACATTTTATATTATGGGTAGCGGCTCAACGGTTGAAGCCATAATGGAAGAAATGGGGCTTGAAAATACGTTACTTGGTGTTGATTTAATAAAAGATCAAACCTTAGTTGCCCAAGATTTAACGGCTAAACAATTACTTGAGCTTACACATGATCAAAGTACTAAGTTAGTCATTACGCTCATTGGCGGGCAAGGGCATATATTTGGCCGTGGTAACCAGCAATTGAGTCCTGTGCTTATACGCGCAATTGGCAAAGAAAATATTATTGTAGTAGCAACTAAAACAAAACTACAAGCGCTTAATGGTCGCCCCCTTATTTGTGATACAGGCGATGGCGAATTAGATGATGAATTAACGGGTTATATTAAAGTAACCACCGGATTTAACGACCATATTATGTATGCAGTAGGGCACCACAACATTGAAAATATAGGTGCTTTGCAAAACCAGGAGATTAATAAATGAGTTTAGTGAACTATATCGATGCAGCCCAGCAGTACTTCGATGATTTAGTAATAAAAGCAACTGACGATGAGTTATTTGCTGGCGGCTATTTACGAGGTCATTTTGATCTTGCAGTTGGTTATGCCGAAGTAGAAAAGCTGACAATCAGTATAGATGAGCTAAACGAAACTGTAGAGCAAAGCTTAGTTAAAGCATATCGCAACGGCGAGCTTAACGAAGAAGACAAGGCATTAGTTGCACGCTTATGGGATGAAGTTAAAGCCCTCGCTTAACCCTAAGTGTTACAAAAAACACGATGTGTTTATCACTATCGTGTTTTTTTGTTTGCCCAGCGAAGCTGGCAAACCCGATAGGCTGAAAGATGCCTTATTACCCTGACTAAGGGGAAGATAATCTGAATGGCAAGGGCGTCACTGGCCAACGGTGGGGTCTGAAGGAAGC
>NZ_JACGWD010000059.1:0-29253 GCF_014077565.1 Pseudoalteromonas sp. 5Ae-yellow | reverse complement strand
TCTGCTTGCTGAGAAGCTATTTATCGACTTGCAGAAAACAATATGTATCTGCAAGCCTAGCCCTTGAGTTATTATTCAAAAATCAGCTGCCTGATGTATTCATTTCAGATGAGGCTGAATAGTTACGCTGAAATAAACATATGGGAAAAGGATGTATGAGATTTCATATAGCAACCGGTGAGGAAAATTCTATTTTATGAATTGTCTTTTTAAGTTATCCAAAATAGGCTCAAGCCAACGGACGATATTACGATAGGTACTTAATATGGATAATTATCAAATCACTTTAACGGCTCAGTTATTTAAACAGCGGATTATAGTTTCACGTAGATTTTTAGCTTTAATAGGCTTTGCAACATGGGCGTTCATGCCAATGGATAAGTATCGTGTAATATCATCTTTCATAACATTAGCTGTTAAAGCAATTATTGGAATATTTGCGATTGCTTTATCGCTATCGTTACGAATAATTTTACTTGCCTCAACCCCATCCATAATAGGCATATGAATATCCATCAAAATAATATCGTACGATTGGGATTTCACGGCTTGAATACATTCTAGTCCATTGTCGACCAAATAAATTTGAGCATCCGCATTTTCTAGTATGTTTGTAACTATTAGTTTATTGATCGAGTTATCTTCCACAACTAATATTTTGATACCTGCTAGCGGCTTTTCACTTACTGAATTTACTACAGGCACTTCATTCAGAGAGCCTACTACTTTACTTTCAATCGCCTCATACAAAACACTCGTGTATACAGGTTTCTGCAAAATAGTTTTTATACTTACTTTTTTGGCTCCATTATTTAGTAAACTTTCATCACTCATTATAAGCACAATAGTGTTGGCATAAAGTTGAGGGTTAATATTAAAAATGCGTATTAAAAAAGTTTCGCTACTCATTGATGGCATTGCCCAGTCGACAATAATAACTTTAAATTTCTCTTTATTGTGTTCAATAATATCAATAGCTTGTTTAGCAGATTGACAGGCCGTACATGCTAGCCCCATAGCCGTTAGCTGATTCTCAATTACCTTAAGATCATCTTCATTATCATCTACAATTAGTACTTCAAACGCACCAGTAAAAGTTAGGTTAGGAGTATCATCAATTAACGCTTGGTTATTCAGTTTCACCTTAATTGAAGCTATAAATTCACTACCTACACCTTGAGTGCTTTTTACCGTTATATCTCCCCCCATCGATTGGCATAAACGCTTACTTATAGTTAAGCCTAAACCTGTGCCGCCAAACTTCCTGGTTGTAGAGCTATCAGCTTGAGTAAAAGATTCAAATAAATCGGCAAGGCTTTGCTCGGCAATGCCAATACCTGAATCTTTAACAATAAAATACAAACAAACACTCTTAGGATCGGCTAATGATCTTTTTGATTCTATTAATACCGATACAAAGCCCTGTGTAGTAAATTTAATTGCGTTAGAGCATAAATTTAGCAGTACTTGGTTTATTCGAACTACATCACCAATTAAATTGAGTTTGACCTCTTCACCAATGACAATATCAAATGTGATCCCTTTGCTTTGAGCTAGCTCATCAAAAGTTGCTTTGATGTAGTCAACAACCGAATTTACAGAGAAAGGAAATTCTTCAAGGTTAATGTTTCCAGACTCAATTTTTGAAAAGTCTAAAATATCGTTAATAACTACAAGGAGTTGATCTGAAGAATATTTAATTTTATTTAAATAATGCTCATATTCCCCAGGCAAACCTTTTTCGAGCAAAATGTTGGTTAAGCCAATAATCCCACTCATAGGCGTTCTAATTTCATGACTCATATTTGCTAAAAATTCAGACTTAGCGGATGTCAGCTTTTCGGCCTCTTCTTTAGCTTGCAACAGCTCTTCAGTACGCTGATCAACGCGAGACTCTAATCTTTGCTTTTCTTCATCAAGTTCTTTTAAAAGTTGAATGCGGCGTTGATTTAAAAACAATACGAAAACTAAAAAGCTGCTAAGAATAAAAATAATCGCAGTAGTGCTGTAAATTAATGTTTTATTTTGCTCAAAATAGGTTGGCTCGTAATAAGATATAATCGACTTTTCTGGCAAGCTTTGTGGAGCTATATCGAACTTGTTTAATTGACGCCAATCGTAAGCATAAACACTTAGTTCTTCACCACTGATTGCACTTAGGCTTTTATTTTCATTGTATAAAATTATCGAATCGGCAATACGTGCGCCTATTTTTTCACCCGACAACACATACCCACCAACAACACCTGAGCCTAATAGTACCTCCCAATAACTAAAAACGGGCGCTGAACTTGCTTCAGCTAATCGCTCTACTAGCTGATAAGGGCTAAGAGATTTATTATCGTAATACCTGAAAATGGGTGTAAACAATATAATTGAATCATCTGGCGCATTTTTTATTCTAGTGAGTAGCTCTGGCATTGAAAGATCAAACCACTTTTCTACGTCTAAATACGAAAAGTCACGGTTAATAACCGAAAATAGCCCTCGATAAAAGCTGATCCCAATATCATTTTTTGTATCTAATATAACGATTAATTTTTTAGGCTTCATTAAATTAACAGCGCTTGCTGTTGCTTGCGCGTAGTCTAATTTAGCTTGGATCACAGCTCCATTGGTGCTTTCAGGTAAACTAAATTGAGCGCCTGGTTCTAAATATATTCTTGGAGCATTTATAAAAAAATCATCTAATTGCGATAAAAGTACAGCTGCAGAAGGCGACTGAGTAACAATGATATCTATGTGCTTATTTTTATATTTTTGCTTAAGGTAGTCCTTCATTAACTGTTTTTGATTTGCTTCATCAAAGCGGTTTACATCCATATTTTCAACGAAGAGTTCATAACTAAAAGAACGTTCTATAAGTTTTTTACGCAGTCCAGAATCAACACTTTTGTGCCAAGGCATATCTTGGTTTGTTGAATTTATAAATAAAACATGAGTGACATTTGAAGAAGATTGAGCGTTTGAAATTGGACTCAAAAATTGAAAAACAAGAAATAAAAATAAGATATTAGTTTTCATGTTTCTCATTGTGTAATCAAGGTAAAAGTCTTTTAATGGTAAGTGTTAACGATATATATATCAATTAAAGGTAATGTAAACTTCACCATAATTTAACATGCTTACTAATACTATTTCATTTTATTGCTTAATGACGATATTCATTGATAGTTCTTGGGTGTCCTCACTAAACAACCCGTATAAAAAAGCCCCGTATGAACGGGGCCTTTCTGTAATAAATCTTTACACTGTAAAGGTTGGGACACTAGAATGGGATATCGTCGTCAAAATCAATGGTCGGTTCCATTGGGTTTGATGCACCACCTTGCGGGGCGTTTTGCGGTTTAGGAGCGAAGCCACCTTGCTGTTGTGGGGCACTTTTTTGCTGTGGTGCATAACCACCTTGCGGCTGATATTGATTACTTTGCTGCTGTGGTGCTGGAGCCGGTTTTGGTTGTGCTGCTGGTGCGGCTTGTTGCTGTGGATTATAGCCACCTTGCTGTGCGCCTTGACCTTGGTTATTTTGACCGTAACCACCACTTTGTTGACCACCTTGCGGCTGATTACCTTGGTAACCACCACCTTGTTGGCCGCCTTGATTACCTTGGTAACCACCGCTTTGCTGATCGCCACCGCGTGCACCAAGCATTTGCATTTGGCCTGTAAATCCGTCAACTACAATTTCAGTTGTGTATTTTTCTTGGCCTTGTTGATCGGTCCACTTACGTGTTTGAAGTTTACCTTCAACATAAATTTGTGAACCTTTACGACAATATTCACCAACAATTTCAGCTAATTTGCCAAAGAATACAACACGATGCCACTCAGTTTTATCAACCATTTGGCCAGTGTTTTTATCTTTATAGCTATCCGAAGTTGCTAAGGTAATATTTGCTACACCGTTACCGTTAGGCATATAACGAACTTCAGGATCTTGCCCTAAATTACCAACCAAAATTACTTTGTTCACACCGCGTGCCATGGAACCATCTCCTATAAATGTTAGATTAAACCAGCGACTTTACGCGCTTGGTCTAGGTCAAATTCTTTATCATTAATCTTTAAATAGCTGCGACTTTCATCGCGAACCACAGTTGCTTCTATTACGCCAGGTAAAGCAACTAACTGAGAAGCAAGTGTTTGAGCATGCTCTTCAGAATCTAATTTGGTCATTAAACTAATAACTTTACTTTTGGGTGGGACTTGCATTTTCCACGCAATAATAAGCCATATTAACCCAACAAGTGCCGCTGCCGCAAACACAGCTTGCGTCGTTGTCGTTTGTGCTACATAACCACCTAACATACCGCCTAAAAAGGCGCCTAAAAACTGACTAGATGAGTAGCCACCCATTGCTGAACCTTTTTGGCTTGCAGGTGCTATTCGCGATACAAGCGCAGGCATAGTGGCCTCTAAAAAGTTAAACGCCACAAAATAAAGCAGCATACACACAGCAATGCCTACTACACTATTAACCCATACCGACATTGCTAACATACTAATAGTTAACAAGGCTACTGAGCCAATAAACGCTTGTTTTTCTTTCTCTTTTTTAATGGCCACAATCATTATTGGAACCATTAATAAGAATGCTAAAAATAGCACTGGAATATATAAATACCAGTGATGGTCTGCAACCAAGCCATCTTTAATTAACTGGCTCGGCAGTACGACAAATATAGTGGTTAGTGTTAAATGTAATAGCAATACACCTGCATTTAATCGTGCTAACTGAGGGTGCTTAATTAGTTTTTTAATGTCGCTAAAGCTTGCTAATGTATCACCTTTGGGTGCTTTATTTACCGCATTTGGCACTAGCATGGTCACTATAAATATACCAAAAACAGCTAAAATAGCAGTCAACCAAAATACACCAGCAATACCCCACGAAGCAGCAACAATTGGCCCAAGTAACATAGCAAAGGCAAAGCTCATTCCTATGCTCATACCAATAACAGCCATTACTTTTGGTCGTTGCTCATCGCGGCTTAAATCTGAGGCAAACGCAAGTAGCGCACTGGCTATTGCGCCCATACCTTGTAGAGCGCGGCCTACGGTAACCATTTGAATAGAGTCAGCTAATGCAGCAACTACAGAGCCAATAGCAAATACGACTAAGCCACCAACAATAACCTTTTTACGACCAATTTTATCGGATAAGCGACCCATAGGTATTTGTAATACGGCTTGCGTTAAACCATACGCACCAATGGCAAAACCAATCCAAATAGGCGAAAAACCTTCAAGCGATTGTCCATAAATAGCCAATACAGGCATCAGCATAAACAAGCCGAGCATTCTAAATGCAAACACACTCGCCAGCGATACTGCGGCGCGCTTTTCTCGTGAATTAAGTGAAGATGCGGTCATTATCTGCGTGATCTTACTCTATGAAAAATTGAGGTTGGGATTCTACCATAAGCTTGGCAATAATTAATCGCCTATAAGTAAGGATTTTTCATTGATCAAGGATTAATATTGCTTCGTATTATGCGATACTGAGTAAATAATTTTGGTAATAAACGAGATAGCATGGAAAACATTGAAGTCCGAGGCGCCCGTACGCATAATTTAAAAGACATCAGCCTAACCATCCCACGTGATAAATTAATAGTTATTACTGGTCTATCTGGTTCGGGGAAGTCATCACTTGCATTTGATACACTTTATGCAGAAGGACAACGCCGGTATGTTGAATCACTCTCTGCGTATGCAAGACAATTTTTATCGCTTATGGAAAAGCCTGATGTAGATCACATCGAAGGCCTCTCTCCTGCAATTTCTATTGAGCAAAAATCAACGTCTCACAACCCACGCTCTACGGTGGGTACTATTACCGAAATTTACGATTATTTACGACTTATGTTTGCCCGCGTTGGCGAGCCACGATGTCCTACACATGATTTACCACTTGCTGCGCAAACAGTGAGCCAAATGGTAGATACTGTTTTGGCACTGCCTGAGGGCAGTAAATTAATGCTGCTTGCGCCTATAGTAAAAGAGCGTAAAGGTGAGCATGTTAAGTTATTAGAACAGCTATCGAGCCAAGGTTATATTCGCGCCCGTATAGATGGTGAAGTATGTGACTTGTCTGATCCACCAACACTTGAGCTTCATAAAAAACATACTATAGAAGTAGTTGTAGACAGATTTAAAGTAAAAGATGGTTTACAACAACGCCTAGCAGAATCGTTCGAAACCGCACTTGAAATGTCTAATGGCGTGGCACATGTAGCATACATGGATGATAGCAGCGCTGAAGAAATTCTATTTTCAGCAAACTTTGCCTGCCCTACTTGTGGCTATGCAATGACTGAACTAGAACCGCGTTTGTTTTCGTTTAATAACCCTGCTGGTGCGTGCCAAACCTGTGATGGTTTAGGTATACGTCAATATTTTGATCCTAATCGCGTAGTGCATAACCCAGAGTTAAGCCTTGCTGGCGGTGCAATTAAAGGCTGGGATAAACGCAGCTTTTATTACTATCAAATGCTACAAGCCGTTGCTGAGCATTATAGTTTTAATTTAGATGTACCTTATCAAGATTTAGACAGCGACTCGAAAAAAATTATTTTAGATGGCTCTGGTAGCACTAAAATTGCGTTTAATTACCGTAACGACCGTGGCGATTTAATTACGCGTAACCATGAGTTTGAAGGCGTTTTAAATAACATGAATCGCCGCTACCGCGAGACCGAGTCAAACTCTGTACGCGAAGAACTTGCTAAATACCAAACAAGCCAAGCATGTCCTAGCTGTAATGGCTCGCGTTTACGCGAAGAATCTCGAAATGTATTTATTGGGCAAACCAACTTACCTGCAATCACGTGCATGAGTATTGGTGAAGCTATGGAATTTTTTGAAGGGTTAACGCTAACCGGACAAAAAGGCCAAATAGCTGAAAAAATACTAAAAGAAATTCGCGACCGTTTATCATTTTTGATTAACGTTGGCCTAAATTACTTATCACTTGAACGTAGCGCCGACACACTATCAGGTGGTGAGGCTCAGCGTATCCGCTTAGCGAGCCAAATTGGTGCCGGCCTTGTAGGTGTAATGTACGTACTAGATGAGCCATCTATTGGATTACATCAACGCGATAACGACCGCTTGCTACAAACACTGGTCCATTTACGCGACTTAGGTAACACCGTTATTGTAGTAGAGCACGATGAAGATGCTATTCGTGCCGCTGACCATATTATTGATATTGGCCCAGGCGCGGGTGTCCATGGTGGGCATATTATTGCTCAAGGCACACGCGACGATATTTTAGCAAGCAAAGAGTCTGTTACGGGCCAATTTTTATCTGGCGTACGTAGAATAGAAATACCAAAAGAACGTCATCCAACGAACGACAAGTGGCTAGAGCTATTTGGCGCAACGGGTAATAATCTTAAAAATGTAGATCTAAAAATCCCATTTAGTTTAATGACTTGTGTGACAGGTGTATCGGGCTCGGGTAAATCAACGCTAATAAACGACACTTTATTTAAACTTGCTCATACAGAGTTAAATGGCGCAACCACTGCCGAAGCGGCACCGTATAAATCAATTAGCGGTTTAGAGCATTTTGATAAAGTGATCGATATTGACCAAAGCCCGATTGGTCGTACTCCGCGTTCAAATCCGGCAACCTATACAGGTATATTTACCGGTATTCGTGAGTTATTTGCAGGTACGCAAGAAGCGCGCTCACGTGGCTACAAAGTAGGTCGCTTTAGCTTTAACGTTAAAGGCGGACGCTGTGAAGCCTGCCAAGGTGACGGCTTAATTAAAGTTGAAATGCACTTTTTGCCTGATGTGTATGTACCGTGTGATGTATGTAAGAGCAAACGCTATAACCGCGAAACGCTCGAAGTACAATACAAAGGTAAAAACATACACCAAGTGCTTGAGATGACTGTTGAAGACGCTCATGATTACTTTGATAAAATACCGGCTATTGCCCGTAAACTTAAAACGCTGATGGACGTCGGTTTATCGTATGTTCGTTTAGGACAAGCCGCTACTACTCTTTCAGGTGGTGAGGCGCAACGTGTAAAATTAGCGCGCGAGCTATCAAAGCGTGATACAGGTAAAACGCTCTACATATTAGATGAACCAACAACAGGCTTACACTTTGCTGATATTGAACAGCTGCTTGTTGTACTTCATCGTCTGCGCGATCACGGCAATACAATTGTTGTTATTGAGCACAACCTCGATGTTATTAAAACAGCAGACTGGGTTATCGATTTAGGACCTGAAGGCGGTGCTGGCGGTGGTGAAATACTCATTGCAGGCACACCAGAAGAAGTAGCCGAATGTGAGCGTTCACATACAGGGCATTACCTAAAACCTCTATTAAGTAAATAGAGGTTTTACTTACTCATCATAAGAAAAATCGGTGTTGAGTACCCTAGAGTTATAAAGTGGCGGGAAAATAAGCTTCTACATAAAATGTAACTCTATTGATCATTATTATATAAAAAATGCCGCTAACAAGCGGCATTTTTTTATTTTAATAAACTTACCCGCGAGGAATAAAACCAAGCGCATCGTATACCGATTTTAATGTTTTCTCGGCACGTACGCTGGCTTTTTCAGCACCTGATTTCATTATGCTATCAAGTAGATTTTGATCTTCTCTGATCTCTTTGAAGCGAGCTTGAATTGGCTCAATCATGTTTACAACTGCATCAGCTGTATCTTTCTTTAAATGGCCATACATTTTATCTTCATACTCAGGCACTAGGTCTTCTATTGAGCGCTTAGTTGCAACACTCAATAAAGTAAGCAAGTTTGATACACCCGGCTTTTCTGTGCGATCAAAATAAATACGTGCTTGTTCGTCTGAATCAGTTACTGCTTTTTTAAGCTTCTTCACAATTTGTTTAGGCTCATCTAATAACATGATGTAACCATTTGGGTTTTCGTCAGACTTAGACATCTTTTTAAGTGGATCTTGCAAGCTCATTACGCGTGCACCAAACTCAGGAATGTACGGCTCTGGTAATTTAAATACGTCGCCGTATAAATTATTAAAGCGTGTTGCTATATCGCGAGTCAGCTCTAAGTGTTGCTTTTGATCTTCACCGACGGGTACTTGATCAGCTTGATATAATAAAATATCCGCAGCTTGCAATACCGGATATGAAAATAAGCCTACGTTTACGTTATTTGCATGCTTAGATGACTTGTCTTTAAACTGAGTCATTCGATTAAGCTCACCCATTTGCGCGTAACAATTTAATACCCACGCTAACTGTGCGTGCTCAGGTACTTGTGATTGTACAAATAAAGCAGATTTTTCAGGGTCAATCCCACATGCCGCGTAAAGAGCAATACCATCCAACACTCGAGAGCGCAGTAATTCAGGCTCTTGGCGAACTGTAATAGCGTGTAAGTCTACTAACATAAAGAAACTTTCGTGGTCTTCCTGTAACTTTAGCCACTGGTTAATAGCGCCAACATAGTTGCCTATTGTCATACCACCGGTTGGCTGAATGCCGCTTAAAACTACTGGTTTACTCATGATTTTCCTTTATTTGGCTTAATTAATAATATTTAACGCTGCGTTAGAACAGGTATTATATCTAAGAAGTGATCGCATAGGTACTGTGGATTATAATCCTCAAGATTTTCACCTTGGTTATAGCCATAACTAAGTGCAATTACGTCTATATTCGCGGCTTTAGCTGCAAGTATATCGCTTTTAGAATCACCTATCATTATTGCTTTATTAGGCTGAGCATTTAGTTTTTTGCAGGCAAATAGCAATGGCTCTGGCGATGGTTTTTTTGCCATGTCGTCACCGCATACAATCACATCAAAATGACTCGTTAGTGCCAGTTTATCGAGTAATTTTTCTGTAAATATTCGAGACTTATTAGTGATTAATGCTTTAGGCATACCACGAAGTGCTGCAAGCCCTGTTTCTACATGTTGGTACAAAACACTATACTCACCAACTTGTTGTTCATAGTGCTTATAAAACTCTAATATTGCTTTACCACTAAGTGACTCATCTAGATGTTCACTCACTTGCATATCGCCACTCAAAGCGCGTTTAACGAGGACCTCAACCCCATTACCGACCCAACTTTCCACCAAGCGTTGGCTAACAATAGGGAAAGCAAGACCACTCAAGGTTAAATTAATAGCAATATACAAGTCGTAAACACTATCAACCAAGGTACCATCTAAATCAAATAAGGCGACATCGTACTTCATTACTTAACACTTCCAAGCTGTTTACGCATTTGATCAATCACAACCTTGTAATCTGGTTGATTAAAAATAGCTGAACCTGCAACAAACATATCAGCACCCGCTTGTGCTGCTGCTGCAATATTATCGACTTTAATACCCCCATCAACCTCTAAGCGAATTTCTCGACCCGATTCAATAATGCGTTGCTTAGCTTGGCGTAATTTTTCAAGCGTATGAGGGATAAAGCTTTGCCCGCCAAAACCTGGGTTAACCGACATAAGTAAAATGGTATCTAGCTTATCAATAACATGATCTAAATAACTTAAGCTTGTAGCAGGGTTAAACACTAAGCCTGCTTTACAGCCGTGATCTTTTATTAACTGTATTGTACGATCGACGTGCTCACTGGCTTCTGGATGAAAAGTAATAATTGATGCGCCAGCCTCTGCAAACAATGGAATAAGACTATCTACAGGCTTAACCATTAAATGTACGTCGATAGGTGCTGTAATGCCGTAATCTCTGAGTGCTTTACACACCATAGGACCAATTGTGAGATTAGGTACATAGTGATTATCCATTACATCAAAGTGAACCACGTCAGCGCCCGCTTCGAGTACTTTATCAACATCTTCGCCTAGTTTTGCAAAATCAGCAGACAAAATAGAAGGGGCTATTAAATATTTTTGCTCTGGGTTAAACATGATTAACTCCATCAATAAATAGTGTATTGCGTTAATGTAACTTAATTGAAGATGTTACCCAAGTAATATGGCGTAATAGCCCCTATTTCAGGTAACTTTAAGTTTGATATTTAATCAATATTTGCTATGATTAAAAAAGTAACAAATTATTGGATTTCATCATGCGTGCTTTTAAAACTGGGATATTAATTGCGTCGGCATTACTGCTTATCGGGGCGCTTAGCTTTGATTCAAGCTCTGAGCAAGAATTAAGCTCAGTGGGTAATTGTCATAATACACAAGTGGTAAGTGCTCAAAACACATTAACTACAATCACGTGTATTAAAGCTGAAGAAGAGTCATCGTGGTTTTCGTGGTTAACTGGCGATAGCCGTAGTGCTCAGTTTCATTACCTCGATTTACTAGAGCTACTTACTAGCCCTGATGATTCTAAAAACACTCCATCTTTAAAACCTTTATTTTAAATAATGCTGCAATTTTTTAGTGCGTTGCAAAGTGTGCTAGCAGCATTTTTTGGTGTTCAATCTGAAAATAAACGCCAAGTCGATTTTAAACAACACTCTCCTATCTCTATCATCCTAATTGCGATTGTACTATTTATTGCTTTTGTTATCGCAATTTACGCTGTGGTTGCTTGGGTGCTAAATACATAGCCATCAACTCGTCAACTTTATTTCTAGAGCCACCTTTGGGGCTAATAGTGCGCTTTACTTGAATTTGGTCAAGTGATGCTTGGCTATAAATTTTTCGAGTCCATACGGTATCGTGATTAGAGATAAGCACTGGTGTATCATTTTCAAAGGCAGCCTTCTCAGCCAGATTAGCCAAATTAGCCTGATCATCTAAATTAAACCCCCCTTTAGCGTAAGACGTAAAAGAAGCGGTTTTACTTAATGGTACATAAGGTGGGTCGCAATAAATAACTGCATTGTTAGGCACTAACTTAAAAACGTCATCGTAATCTAAACAGGTAAAGGTTGCTTTTTGTGCTTTTTCAGCAAAAAAATACATTTCTTTTTCAGGAAAGTAAGGCTTTTTATATTTACCAAAAGGCACATTAAAAATACCTTTTAAATTATACCTACAGAGTCCGTTGTAACCATGGCGGTTCATGTATAAAAACAATATTGAACGTTCATATACATCACGACTTTGATTAAACTGCACACGATATTCGTAATAAGCATCTGCGTGATTATTCAAATCTACAAATAACTTTTTAGCGTCACTAATCAGCTCATCTGGAGAGCTTTTCAGCTCTTTGTATAAGTTAATTAAGTCTGCATTTATATCGTTGAGAATATAGTGTTTAAAGTCACTATTTAAAAACACAGAGCCTGCACCAACAAAAGGTTCAACCAACGTATCAGCGTGCTTGCTAGCTTGGTTTAATCGCGCATTAATATTTTCAACTAGGCTGTATTTTCCGCCGGCCCATTTAAGGAAGGCTCTACTCTTTTGCTGCATTGGCTCTTTACTTCAATCTGGTGTTGCGCGATTTTACACTAAAGCAGTGTGTTTTACTGATCAACGAGTGCTATTTCTTGCTTTATTTTACTAATTTTTTTATAGAAAGGTTTATTTTTTCTAACCTCAGCAGATAAAGTATCCATTGCTGATTTTGCTTCGTTTATACTTTCAAAACTGCCAAATGTAACAACCCACCATATTTTATTATTTCGCTTTGTTTGGTAAGTATGAGTTTGCTGCTGTAGATTGAATTGAGCAATAAAATTATCGCTAACCTCCTGCTGAGTTACGGCTAATAATTGAATAACACTATTTGTATCTATTTGCTGCATGTACCATATATTATTTTGGCTACTCTGGGTTTGCTCTGCTGTATTTACTTTTAGAGCTTCAGATTTAACGTCACTTGATACACTGCTTTTATTATTAGCACTATCATCAACATCATTGTCTAATACGTTAACTGTGTTGCCAGGTTCGGTAAGGCTTTGCATGATGGCAGGTACATCATTAATGTGTACACGCTCTGGCTTAATATCCGGCTCAACTACTTCAAGTTCATTTAAGTTAATTATTGAGTCATTTTTCTTTATAGCCGGCTCACTTACTTGCTCTATAGATATTGCTGTATTTATTACTTGTGTTTCTTCTTGCTGATAATACTGTTGCCACCACTGCGTCATATCCGACTTATAAAGCAGACCAATAATTAAAAGCATAATCAGCAACATCAAAATCAATAAGTGTAATCGCCAAGACATTTTGTCTTTAACAATAATATCGGCTATGTGCTCACTAGGTTGCCAAGCAAGCAATAAGCTTGGATTACCATGAGCCTCAGCTAAAAAAGTACTAAATACAGGGTCTTCATCATAGGGTAGGTCTGTAAAGTACCACTGCAATAACATCTTGCTTTCTCGAAGCGTTAGTGGCTCCAAATAAATTTCAACAGCGTTATTTAAAGCCAGTTTAGACTGTGAAGCTATTATAATATATAGCGTATTTGGGCTGTTTTTAGAAAGTAACTCAAGCTCAATTAACATCTCATCAGATAATTGCCTACCGCCATCAAGTACCCATAAACATGGCCCGCATGGTTGCTGCTGCAGTAATTGGTAATAGTTTTCAGGTAAACTTAAGTTATGATCAATCAGGGGAGAGTTAAAGCTTTGCTCTAATAACTCACTCATTAGCTGAGCATCAGTCATTTGTGCACTTACTTGCACGAAGGCTTTATTAAAGTCGTTGTATTTATCTGTAATGAAGGTTTCGAGCATATAACTTTTACCTAGCCCAGAAGTGCCAAGTAAAACAATTAAATTTTGCCCATACTCAAATTGCAGTGCGATTCTATCCACCAAAGCCGCACGGCTTGGTAAAATTTGTGACTGCATTTACTGCTCGATTAAGTCTCTAACTTGATCATCAGATACATTATCAACTAATGCACACTGGCCAAATTGGGTAGGTAGAATAAAGCGGATAGTGCCTTTTTTATTCTTTTTGTCTTTACGCATATGCGTTAAAAACTGCTCGCTAGTCATTTGCTTTGGAATTTCTGTTGGTAAATTATATAGCTCAAGCAGCTTAATAATTCTATCAACTTCGCTTGCGCTTAAATCTTGGCGTGTCTTGGCAAGTTTAGCTGCTAATACCATTCCTGTTGCAACAGCTTCGCCGTGTAACCAAACGCCATAACCCATCTGTGCCTCAATTGCATGGGCAAATGTATGGCCTAAGTTTAACAAAGCCCGTAAGCCATGTTCTTTTTCATCTTGAGCAACTATAAGCGCTTTTATTTCACAACATCTAAAAATGATATGCTGTAAGCATGCTTCATCTAGTTGCTGTAAATTAGTCACATTTCGCTCTAAATAGGCAAATAATTCGGTATCGTAAATCAGACCATACTTAATTACCTCAGCCATACCTGCTGCAAACTCTCGTGCAGGTAGAGTGTGTAATGTTTGCGTATCAATAAAAACCGCTTGAGGCTGATAAAATGCCCCTATCATATTTTTACCTAACGGATGATTTACTGCCGTTTTTCCACCTACCGATGAATCAACCTGTGAAAGCACTGTCGTTGGTATTTGAATAAACGGTACGCCGCGCTGATAACAAGCCGCTACAAAACCAGTTAGGTCACCTACAACACCGCCACCTAACGCAATTAAACACGTATCTCGGCCACAGTTATTTTGTAGTAAAAATGCTGATATTTTTTCAAACCATTCTAGTGATTTATATTGCTCACCGTCAGGAATAATAAAAGATAGCGGATTTAGATCAGCTAATGAATCAAGTAACCTTTGCAAATATAAAGGCGCTATTGTGTCATTAGTAATGATGATAGGCCGACAATCACCAATGTGGTGAACCAGGCGGCCATTATCTTGAAGTGCAGATTGCCCAATATAAATAGGATAACTTCGCTCGTCCAAATTAACAGTTAATTTAAGCATGCTTGGCTATTCCTTTATTATTGGTTTTTAAAAATCTAATTTCTCGATGATTTGGTTAGCAACAACTTTAGCGCTTTGCTCATCGGTACGTACAACAAAATCAGCAACTTCTTTGTATAGTGGCTCGCGTTCTTCTGCTAAGCGCTCTAGTACGTTACGAGGTGCTTCTTCAGTTTGCAGTAATGGGCGACGCTTGTCGCGTTGCGTGCGTGCAACTTGCTTCTCTATAGGTGTCTCTAGGTATACAACGATACCTCGAGCAGAAAGCTTGTTTCGAACTTCTTTGCTCATTACTGAACCACCACCGGTAGCAAGTACAATACCTTGCATCTCGGTTAAATCGCCAATAACAGACTCTTCTCGAAGTCTAAAGCCTTCTTCACCTTCAAGATCGAACACCCATGCAATATCTGCACCTGTGCGGCGTTCGATTTCTTGATCAGAATCAACAAATTCAAGGTGTAATTGGTCAGCGATGTGACGACCAATCGTGCTTTTGCCAGCCCCCATGGGGCCAACTAGAAATATATTACGTTTCTCAGCCATATCTTTTAGTACAAACAAACTCTAAAATTTGAAATAAAACCCCGCCTAACGACCTGGCCCCAAAATTAAGGAGGGGATTATCTCAGTAATTGCGGGGGTATTTCAAGTCAATTAGCATAAAAAGCCATATAACGAGCAATTAATCTAAATAATCACCCGTTGGTTAACATAAAACCACTGTATTTTAATCAATTTGTATTTTTGGTGTCACAAAAATAAGTAATTCACGCTTTTCATTAAACTCACTTGTGGTTTTAAATAGTCTTCCTACGTAAGGAATGTCACCTAAAATTGGCACTTTACTCGTAGTATTAATGATCTGCTGCTGGAAAATACCACCGAGTACTACGGTTTGTCCATTCTCAACTAACACTTGAGTTTGAATCTCTTGGGTATCAATTGACACTGCTTCACCTGTTCCCGTTTGTACAGTATCACCACGTGTGTCTTGAGTAATAATTAAGTCTAGAATTACTTTATTATCAGGTGTGATATGAGGGGTTACTTCTAAGCTTAGTACCGCTTTTTTAAAGCTTACAGTAGTAGCACCACTTGAAGCTGACTCAGTGTAAGGGATTTCAGTACCTTGCTCGATTCGCGCTTTTTGCTGATTAGCCGCTATGATACGCGGGCTAGCAATAATTTCGCCTTTATTCTCTTCTTCAAGCGCACTTAGCTCTAAATCAATTAATGTACCGTTAGCCAATTTTGCTATGTGCAAACCAATACTGGCCGCAGGATTAGAAATTGGTAAATTTACATTTAATCGATCTGAAATACTTGGCGCATTTGAAGTTGATGTCGCATTATAAATACCTTCAGCGCCTTCAAGGGAGCCAGAAATACCAACACTACTGCCTTGATCACTAAAGCCCCAGCGTACGCCTAAGTCTTCAGTAACGTTATCGCGCACAGTTACCATTCGAGATTCGATTACAACCTGCTGTACCGGAATATCGAGTGTTTCTATCATCCGGCGAATGTTTTCTATACTCTTAACAGTATCTTTCACTAATAAAGTATTTGTACGCTGATCAACCGATACACTACCACGGGCAGTTATAATACTGTTCCTATCTGTTTTTAATAAGTCAGCAAAATTTTCGGCTTTAGCATAGTTTAATCGAATGTATTCACTATAGAGTGGTTCTAAGTCTTCAACTTGCTGTTTAGCTTTTAAATCCTTAGCTTCACGTGCCGCAAGCTCCTCTGCAGGCGCTACCATTAAAATAGAGCCATCCATTCGTTTGTCTAGCCCTTTAATACGCAATACTACGTCAAGCGCTTGATCCCACGGTACGCCATCTAAGCGCAGTGTTATATTACCTGTCACTGAATCACTGGTTACTAAGTTAAAATCGTTATAACCCGCAATAATTTGTAGTGCTGCACGCACAGAGATATCTTGAAAATTTAAGGTCATAGGGCGACCTTGGTACTCAACGCCACCGTCTAAATAGGCGTTTTGCGTTTCATCTTTTTCTACCGTCAGCGTTAAAATATTATCTATTTGCTGGTACGTAAATGTAAACTGAGCGTTTGGCTCAATAACAACACGACTTAATCCATCTTCTTTAAAAGTCTCAATATTACTTACAACAGTACCAAAATCTAATACATCCAGCTCATAAAGTAAGTCATCTAAAATATCAGTATGATGGAAGTCTGCATAAATTTTTCCGCCGCTCTCATGTACTTCAATTGCAGCTTGAGTGTCTTGTAAAAATACGAGTACTTTAGCTTCGCCCTTTTCACCACGTCTGAAATCAATTGACTGAATACGATTAATATAATTTCCACTTACATCACCTGAATCCATCACTACATCTTCGTTTTCAGATTCTGTAAGTGGGTTGTCCGATACGCGTATTGATACTAAATTATTATGAACTTCGGTTTCATAAATTTTTAATCTATCTAGGTTTACTGTTACTTTTAAACCACTATCAGTTAGAACATTAGTTACATTGCTAATCCCAGCTTGATTAACTGCAACATCATTTAAACCAACCTCTAACTCTGCAGTATCAAAAAACATTTCGATTCTGGCTGGGCTATTAAACACCTGAACTTTTGGCTCAAGCGTTAACTCTTCATCAAAAACAAGCTGTAATTCAGTCTCGCCTTTAAGTAATGGGTTATAACGAACATCATATAGTAATGGCCCTGCAATGGCTGTATTTACAGTGACTAAAGCAACAGCAACCAATAATACTCGTGAAATACGATGAAGCCAAAGTACGTCCTTATACATGCTATTTTTACCTTTTTTATTATTAATTTGCGCCATCTGTTGCCGCCTCTAACATTTCTAATTTAGTCAGGCGCTCTTTCCAACAACCAGACCCATCAGGGATTAATTCCACTAATTCTATATAATCATTGCTTACTGTTTTTACTTTTCCATCATAACTACCAAGGTAATTCCCTAACGTTACGCGGTGTAAAGTGTCATCTGCTGCTGTTATTAATGCCCATATTTGTCCACTAGAACCAATTGTGCCTTTCATTGCTAAGTTATCTAGCGGGTATTTCTCTAATGGTTCGCGACGACGCTCTTGATCTGGGTGCAAACAGTTTTTTACTTGCGTTAATTTATTTTGAATTATTTCAGGCTGGGGCGCTACAAATGGACTACGTAGCTGCCCTGCACTATATTCAAATATTTCAAACTTTGTAAGCTCAGGAATTGATTCAACCTTTGGTGTTGTACTTGCCTTAACTTGATCAATGAATTCTTTTTGCTCAGACGTATCATCATTACAACCAGCTAAAACAAACGCTATTGCTAAAGGTACTACGCGAAGGAGTTTCATTTTTTAACCCCTTCTTCATAACGATATGTTTTTGCAACAACACTGAATGTTAACTGTTTATCGCCCGATGATAAAATAGAAAAATCATGCAGGCTTACAATTCGTGGTAACTGAGCCACTTTACCAACAAACTCACCAAACTCATGATAGGTACCGATCACTTCAATTTTAATCGGCAGCTCGGTATAAAATTCTTTTTCAACCTCTGGCAACCAACCTATTTTTAAAAAAGTCAGGCCACTCGTTGTCCCAACATACGACAAATCATCAAGTAAACCAGGAGTTTCGTTTGAAGTAGGTAGACGTTTTAATAGCTGTGAAAACTTATCTTCCATTTCAACCATTTGTTGACGATAGATTTCAAGCTTACTCGCTACAGCATACTTAGTACGATAAGTAGTACGTAATTCAACTTCTTTAGCAACCGCACTATGGTAACTATCAATTTCATCAGAAACTAATAGGCTGTAACTAAAAAACAATACAAGTCCGGCAACAAACGTACAGCAAATTGCTTTAACTGCAATAGGCCAATCGCCAATGTTATCGAGCTCTATTTCATTCCAATCAATTTCACTCAGTGCTTTAAAATCAAGGCGCATCGCTAACCTCACCAATTTTATCAAATGGTTTTACATAAAATTCCATATTAAAATCACTAAGTAAACGCGAAGATTGATCGCCTGCAACAATGCCTTGCATTGAAGGATTCTCTAGTAAATATGAGCCTTGTACTTGGCGCAGCATTGTTGATAAACGGTTATTAGATTCACTGCGTCCCAATACATGTATTTGGCTGCCTCTGCGCTCGAGTTTTGTTAAATAAACGCCACCGGGCACTATTTTGGCAACTTCATCCATTATTTGCGTACCCAGGTTACGACTACTTTGTAATTCTTCAATAAGCCTCATACGCTGCTGTAAGTTTTCTTTTCTTTTATCTAAGCTTCTTATTTCACTTATTTTTTTATCTAACATGCTAATTTCTGAGCTTAAATAGTTATTCTTTAAGTTTTGCCCATCTTTTAAAGCACCATAAAAAGAGCTCAATAAATACATACTCGCAAAACAAATTATAACGACACCAACAAGTATAGTTACAAATTTCTTTTTCGATTCTTCGCGTTGTAATTCGCGCCAAGGCAGTAGATTTATATATGGCATGTTGAAAAACTCCTTAATGCCAACCCAGTCGCAATTGCAAACTGAGTTTTGTGACGCTGCATCACATTACGATCTACTTTAGGGGAAATTTCCATACTCTCAAAAGGCTCAGCAACGACAGAGTGAATACCGAGTTCTTCGATGAGCAATCGGTCGATACCTTTTATCATCGATGTACCGCCCGTTAATACAATATAATCTATTTGCTCTTTACCGCTGGTTGTTAAAAACATTTGCACAGCTCTGCGAACTTGTTGAAGTAACGAAGTTTGAAAAGGGGCTAATACTTCAAAGGTATAGTTTGGCGGTAAATCACCTGATGTTTTGCCTATTTCGGCTTCATCAAAGCCTTTATTATAATAAGCAACAATACTATTTGTATATTGATCGCCACCAAAAACTTGGTCACGGGTATAAATGGTTTCCCCAGCTTGCACAACACTTACAAGCATTAAAACTGCGCCAATATCGACCACAGCCACACACTTATTAAATGCATCGCTAGGTAATTGTTGATAGTAAACGTCCATAGCACGGCTCAATGCGTAGCTTTCTACATCTACTATTTTGGCTTCTAAATTTGCGGCTTCTAAAGCGCCCACCCGTGCTTCAACACTCTCAGTACGAGCAGCCGAAAGCAAAACATTCATTTTGCTAGGATCGGCCTCATTCGTCGAAAGCTTCTCAAAATCGAGGCTCACTTCATCAAGCGGGTAAGGGATTAAACTATCAGCTTCAATTTCAATTTGCGATTCAAGTTCAGCATCTGTTAACGATACATCCATGAAGATCACTTTTGTAATAACTGTTTGGCCAGAAACAGCCACTGCAGCAGATTTTAACGACTTCGGTAATTTTTTTCTTAATTTTGTAATAACGTTACCAATCGCTTCAATATCTTGGATTGTGCGCTCACTCATCGCACCTTTTGGCATCGGCTCAATTGCAAGTGCTTCTAGTCGAAATCCAGTTTCAATTTCACGTAAAAGCACCGCTTTGATAGAGTGCGATCCAATATCAATTCCTACCATCATCGGGGACGGTTTTTGAAATAGTTGACTTAGCATGTTTCAACTTGGCCTTTGTTTTAATAATAAACAAGTTATAATTTTTATCTGAAAAAATATTATTCATTTTTTAATCAATATATACTAGCAGTCAAAACTCGCAATTGGGAGTCCATTTAGGGAAATATAAGTGATTTTATTAAAACGAACTTTACAATTTTTTATCATTTGTGTGTTAATTGGTCTGATCACTTTGGTCAGTCTTTATTATTACGTTAAACCTGATATCCCCAGTGTGCAAGTTTTAAAAGACGTGCAATTACAAACTCCTATGCAAGTATTCACAAAAGATGGGCTTTTAATCAATCAATTTGGTGAAAAGCGTCGTATTCCAGTGACTATTGATGAAATTCCTCAAACCCTCATTAATGCATTTTTAGCGACAGAAGATAATCGATTTTACGATCATATAGGCATAGATCCTATAGGTATTGTACGTTCGGCTATTGTTCTTATATCTACCGGCGAGAAAAAACAAGGCGCAAGTACTATTACTATGCAGCTTGCTCGTAATTTCTTTTTAACTCGCGAAAAAGCATATATTCGTAAAGTTAAAGAAATATTTATAGCGCTACATATTGAAGGTGTATTAACAAAAGACGAAATTTTAGAGCTTTACCTTAATAAAATAGAATTAGGTAATCGCGCTTTTGGTATTGGTGCTGCAGCACAAGTTTATTACGGTAAGGAGTTAAAAGATTTAACACTTGCACAAATGGCGATGATTGCAGGTTTACCGAAGGCCCCTTCAGCTTTAAACCCAATTCGTAACCCAACGCGTGCAAAAGCACGCCGAAATGTTGTTTTAGGGCGTTTATTAACTGAAAATTATATTACTCAAGAAGAATATAACGAAGCAACGAGCCAACCTATCACCGCTTATTTTCATGGTGCTGAAATAAATTTATACGCCCCGTATATTTCTGAAATGGTGCGCGCTGAAATGGTCTCGCGCTATGGGGTAGATAAAGCCTACAACTCAGGTTTTAAAATTTTCACCTCGGTAGAGTCTAAAGTTCAAAAAGCAGCGCAAAACGCACTTGTAAACAACTTACATAATTACGATATGCGCCATGGTTTTAGAGGACCAACAGATGTTTTATGGGACCCTGAAACACAACCTGCTTTAACTGAGCAACAAATACTCAATAAATTACAAAGCGTAAATGAGTTGGGTACTTTGAAAGCAGCAGCCGTGCTTAGTGTTAATGATAAAACAGCGTCGGTATTACTTAAAAGTGGCGAGCGCACAACTCTTACTTGGGATAACTTAAAATGGGCGCGTAAATATATTACTCGTTACCGCCAAAGTTTTGCTCCAAAAGCAGCTACTGATATTTTAACGCCAGGTATGCAAATATGGGTACGTCAAAATGAAGATAACAGCTACTTATTAAGCCAAATACCAGAAGCATCAAGCGCTATTGTATCCCTCGATCCACAAGACGGTAGAATAAAAGCTATTGTAGGGGGTTACAGCTTTGAGCAAAGTCAATACAACCGAGCGATACAAGCTAAGCGTCAAGTTGGCTCTAATATAAAGCCTTTTATATACTCAGCAGCACTTGAAAAAGGTTACACGCTTGCGTCTATATTAAACGATGCACCTATAAACCAATGGGATAAGAGCCAAGGCGTGGCATGGCGTCCTAAAAACAGCCCTGCTGTTTACAACGGCCCTATTCGAATTCGCCGTGCTCTAGCGCAATCTAAAAACGTTATTTCGGTACGTTTACTACGCGGCGTTGGATTACAACGTACAGCCGATCATTTACTAAAATTCGGCTTTAAAAATGCTGACATTAACCGCAGTGAATCGCTAGCACTTGGTAGTGCTTCTATTACTCCGCTTGAACTTGCCCGAGGCATGAGTACATTTGCCAATGGTGGTCATTTAATTGAACCTTACTTTATCTCAGAAATTCAAGACGCTTACGGCAATGTATTGTTTAAAGCAAACCCTGCTCTTGCCTGTGACGAAGAGCCTTTGCCAACACACAATGCACTCTCAATGCATAATAGTGATGATGAAATGGAGCAAACGAAAAAATGTGCGCCGAGAATTATTTCTAAGCAAAATGCATTTTTAATTGCTGATGCTATGAATAGTGCAATTTGGGGGGGTGGTAGCTGGGCTCATAAAACAGGTTGGAGTGGAACCGGTTGGCGAGCACAAGCGCTAGATCGTCGCGACATTTCAGGTAAAACAGGCACAACTAATGACTCAGTAGATACCTGGTTTAGCGGTTTTAATAGTAATGTGATGACCTCAGTTTGGGTTGGTTTTGATAACCCGGGCAACGCTCTTGGTCGCTCTACGTATAATAACAACCTAGATAGCAGCCAAATATCAGGTGCGGAATCTGGCGCTAAAACCGCGCAGCCAGCTTGGGTTGAATTTATGAAAGCGGCACTTGAAGGCAAGCCTGAAGCCCCAATTGAGCCGCCTGAGGGACTTGTTTCTATTCGTATTGATTTAGCTACTGGTTTATTAAGCCATAAAAATGACTACACGAGTCGATTTGAATATTTTGAAAAAGGCACCGCACCTACAAAGTATGTGCTATCTCAGCCTAGCGATATATTTGAAGAAGACACTAAAACAGAAGAAGAGCTATTTTAGTAATATGTATGTAATACAAAAACGGCAGCTTATTTAAGCTGCCGTTTTTGTTTAAACCAAAGGTTTATTTTAAGTTTTGAACAAGCCAATATAAATCAGAGTGCACACCCGCAGCGGTCACTTCCCTACCCGCTCCTGGCCCCTGAATCACTAATGCATTATCGCTATACAATTTGCTATTAATTACAAAAATATTATCGCCAGGTGTAAGGTTTGCTAACGCATCGCCATTAGGCACATACGCTATTCCCACTTTAGCAATTACTTCACCTTGTGTGATTTCTAACAAGCCCGTATATCTAAGTACTGAATTTTTAGACTTTGCTGTCACTGCATGCTCTTCGATGAACGCGTCTAGCTGTGCTTTTTTATTTAAAAAGTCATCCCAACTTCCCAGCGCAAGCTCATCTGGCATCAATGCCGATAAGCTAATATCGTCAAGTTCAAGCTCAACACCTAGCTCTCGGGCTAAAATAAGTAGCTTACGCTGCATATCTCGCCCAGATAAATCTTCGCGAGGGTCTGGCTCTGTGACTCCCATTTTCTGAGCTTCCAGTAGCAACTCAGAAAATGGCCTTGTTCCATCATATTTACTGCATAGCCACGAAAGCGTGCCTGAGAAAACACCTTCTATACGTGTTATTTTATCGCCACTATTTTGCAAATCAGCCAAAGCAAAGTTAATAGGTAAGCCAGCGCCTACACTGGTGTTATATCGCCAATGTAAATTACGTTCTGTAATATTACTACGAAGTGCTTTATACCAAGTAGTCGGTGCTGTTCCAGCGTATTTATTAGCACTAATCAAATGACAGTTTCTATCTACAAAGTCTGGATATAACAAGCTAAATTGTTCACTTGCGGTAATATCAATTACAATTTTATGCTCGTAATCGAGCTCATTTATAGCATTCAGTAAATCTGCAGATTGATAGCTATTTGCCTCATGCTGCCATTGAGTTTTCCATTGCTGTGTATTAATACCACTTGCATTAAACAGCATTTTTTTAGAGCGAATTAGACCGACTAATTTAATACTAAAGTCATCCGATAAACGCTCAAATTGTGCCGATAACTGTTTAATGAAAACGTCGCCAACGTTACCAAGCCCCGCAACTATAACTGCGATTTCTTGGCCTTTATTAATTAGCTTATCGTGTAAGTCACTTTGTATATCACTATCTATAAATTGATCGGTAAGCAATAAAGCATAGCCAGTATCTTGATGGACAAAACGAGGTTTTATGCTGTGGAGTTTTAATAAATCTAATGCTTGTAAGCTTAATGTATTAACGTCTTGCTCAGGCGCTACAATTGCACAACCGTTTAAATTTGACTCGCTAATATTTGCCCTACCCGCAAAATAATTAATAACCAGATAAGTTTGTGCTGCAGGTACTACTAAATACACTTCACCATTATGGTTAAAGTGATGAAGGCTATGCTGAATAAGCTGACTAACACTTGCAACCTCGCCTTCACTTAATCCTTCAACCATTAATAGGTCAACATTTTGCAACGTGGTTATAAAGCGCTTTTTCTTCGCTGAACCTTCTTTTACTATATCTGTTGGACTTGCTTGTACGTCAAAACTACTGCGAACAGCTAGCTTAATATCTGTGTTTTTAAGAGGCGATAGTGTTTTTGCATGTAATACAGGGTTACCCAAACGAGCTAATAAATTAGCCTGCCCACGGCAAATTTTGCCGTATTTAATCGCTTTTTGTACCTTGCGAGGATCAGTGCTATACACCCCCTGTGTATCAGTCCAAATACATACTTGCTTAGCATTGCAATAATTTGCAAGTAGTGTTGCACTGTAGTCACTCCCATTTCGGCCAAGTGTTACAGTCTCGCCTTTGATATCTGCGGCAATAAACCCAGTAACAACATTTATTTTATTAGGCAAAATTAACTGCCCACATTGCTGCGCATTTTGCGCATGCATTAATTCGCCATCATTTAAGATAAAAAGAGTACGTGCATCTTGAGCGCATGCCTCAATATTTAGCTGCTGTAAATAAGTAGCGAGTAAACGTGCTGACCACAGTTCGCCATGTGCAAGTAATGCAGCCTCTTTTAGCTGCTCAGCTTGAGCAAGTTCTGCAATATAGCTAAGTTCGATACTTAGTGTTTTAAGTGCACTTCGTTTTAAATCGGCTTCTAATAGCTGCTCTATTAAATCACTTTGATGGTTATTTAACTGCAGTAAAATATCAGCGACAGCTTGCGTGTCTTGCTGCTGATAACTTTGCCACAACGACACAAGTGTATCTGTAGTTTTACCTGCAGCAGACACCACAACACAGTCGCCCGTCTGAGTATGCCCAATAATTATTTTAGCTACGCTTTGATAGCGCTCACTAGAGCTTAAGCTTGAACCACCAAATTTATGTACACAATTGACCATATTAATCACCAAAGCGCCGGACGGGCTGCACTTAATTTAACGTTACCACCAGGAGTGCCTGCTCCTTTGCCTACACGGCCAACATTTTTATTTTGCCCTGGTTTTACAAGTTCAAACACTCGTTCAAAATCAGCGACTAAATCGTGTATATCTTCAATACCTACCGAAATACGAATAAGCGTATCGCCCACACCCGCCTCTAAACGTGCTGTTGCCTCCATACCTGCGTGCGTCATAGTTGCAGGGTGACAAATTAAGCTCTCTACGCCACCTAATGACTCAGCTAAACTAAACGTTTTAAGGCTAGTTAAAAATGCCGCAGCGTCGTTTATATCGCCTTTAATATCAAAACTAACCATGCCACCAAAACCAAGTTGCTGTGCTTTAGCCAGCTCATGTTGAGGATGTGACTCAAGACCTGGGTAGTAAACTTGGCTTACATATTCAGAGCTTCCAAGGTACTTAGCTATTGCCAGTGCATTTTCTTGATGCTGCCTTAGGCGCACATTTAAAGTACGTAAACCACGAAGCGTTAAATAGCTATCAAAAGGCGCACCCGTAATACCAATGTTATTAGCCCACCAAGCAAGCTCATCGCCTAACTCTTGTGTTGCGGCAATAACAGCGCCGCCTACTACATCTGAGTGTCCGTTAATGTATTTAGTGGTTGAATGCACCACAATATCTACACCAAATTTAATAGGGTTTTGTAAAGCCGGCGACAAAAACGTGTTATCTGCGGCAACCAAAGCTCCGCATTGCTTAGCCACATCGGTAACCGCTTTAATATCTGTTAAACGAAGTACTGGGTTACTTGGGGTTTCTATCCAAATAAGCTTAGGTTTAATTACTAAAATTTGTTGAAGGCTTTCTTCTTTTGTTAAATCTAATATTTTGAGCTTTAGTAGCCCGCGTTTTTGTAAAGATGTAAATAAACGATAGCTGCCACCATAACAATCATGCGGAATTACTAACGTATCGTCACTATTAAGTAGCTGAGTAGCTAAATGCACGGCAGCCATGCCTGTAGCTGAAATTATGCCACGAGCGCCACCTTCAAGCTTAGCAAGCGTCTCAGCTAAAATATCACGATTAGGATTACCGCTACGACCATAATCATACTCACGCTTAGTATCAAAGTCGGCAAACGAATAAGTAGTCGATAAATAAATTGGCGGTACCACCGCACCATGATGTTTATCAGCATCAACGCCGTTACGTACAGCAATGGTTGCTTTGTTTTTTTCGCTCATATTCGTCACCTGATTAATTTGGATGTTTAGACGTCCAAAAGAGTAAGTTATCCGTTTTGATAAGTCAAAGTATTTTAAAGCTCTAGATGGCTAAAAGTAGAAGGAGCCTCTGCGAATACCACATTTTAGCTCACAAAAGTGTGCTTATCTTTACACTCACAATAGGCTTATTAAGATAGATCGGTATCTATTATTTGACTATCTTTTTTAAATCGATAGAATTTCACGCATATTTACACGCTTTTTATACCGTGTGAGAAATTAATAATCTGAGGCAACGATACATCTTATGGCTAAATGGAATGGTGAGTATATTCACCCATACGCAGAACACGGTAAAAAATCAGAGCAAGTTAAAAAGATCACCGTTTCGATCCCGCTAAATGTATTAAAGGTATTAACTGACGAACGTACACGTCGTCAAATCAATAACCTTCGCCATGCTACAAATAGTGAATTGCTATGTGAGGCATTTTTGCATGCTTTTACTGGCCAACCTTTACCAAATGACGATGACTTACGTAAAGATAACGCCGAAAAAGTGCCAGAAGAAGTTAAAAAAATAATGCAAGAAATGGGTCTAGAAGTGCCCGTTTTAAACGAAGAATAAATACTACAAAGACAAAAAAACCTCAGTAATTACTGAGGTTTTTTTATGTCTAAATTTTATTGCATAGCTCTACTGTATAGATTTACTGCATATAATTTTCTGGCAAATCAATTTGCGCAACACCTGACTCAACAGCAGCTAGGGCAACAGCTCTTGCTATACGCGGCAGTAAACGAGGGTCCATTGGTTTTGGAATAATATACTGTGCACCAAATTCTAATTTATCTACGCCTGCTGCTTTTAAAACTTCTGCAGGTACAGGCTCTTTAGCAATACTACGGATAGCCTCAACTGCAGCAATTTTCATTTCATCGTTAATAGCGCTTGCACGCACATCAAGCGCACCACGGAAAATAAACGGGAAACATAAAACATTGTTAACCTGATTAGGGTAATCAGAGCGCCCTGTTGCCATAATTAAATCGTTACGTGCGCCGTGCGCAAGTGCAGGATCAATCTCAGGATCTGGGTTTGAACATGCAAACACAACTGGTTTTTCAGCCATTAGCTTTAAATCTTCAGCCGCTAATAAGTTAGGGCCAGAAACACCTACAAACACATCAGCATCTGCAATTACATCTTGCAATGTACGCTTATCTGTATTGTTAGCAAAAAGCTGTTTATATTCATTTAAATCATCGCGGCGGGTATGAATAACACCTTTGCGGTCAAGCATGTAAATGTGTTCGCGCAGTGCTCCGCACTTAATTAACAGCTCCATACACGCAACAGCGGCAGCGCCAGCTCCTAAACATACAATAATTGCATCTTCAATTGACTTACCTTGTACTTCTAGCGCATTTAACATGCCCGCAGCAGTTACAATCGCAGTTCCGTGTTGATCATCATGAAAAACAGGAGTGCTACAACGCTCTATTAATGCTTTTTCAATTTCAAAACACTCTGGTGCTTTAATATCTTCAAGGTTAATACCACCGAATGTATCGGCAATATTGGCAACCGTATTAATAAAGTCTTCTGTCGTACGGTGCTTAACTTCAATATCAATTGAATCAAGGCCAGCGAAACGTTTAAACAATAACGCTTTACCTTCCATTACAGGTTTAGATGCTAAAGGGCCTAAATTACCAAGTCCGAGAATTGCAGTACCATTAGTGATAACCGCAACCATATTACCTTTACCGGTATATTTATATGCATTTGCAGGATCTGCAGCAATTTCACGTACAGGTTCGGCAACGCCTGGGCTATAAGCTAGGGCTAAGTCTTGAACTGTTTCAGCGGGCTTTGTTAGCTCAATGCTAATTTTACCAGGTACGGGGTGTGAGTGATAATGTAGTGCTTGTTCACGAAAGTCAGACATAACGCGATGGTATCCTGCAATTTAAGTTAAAGTGAGAGGTGGAGTCTTGGGGTACGATACCCTTATTATTTTTAAATTCCAAGCAATATCAGGTCTATCCTGTTATATACTATATCCTTTAATTTTAAGAGGTTTTTCAGTAACTTTGCAGGATTATATAAACATTTAATAAATAAAAATTCACCTAAAAAGTAAGTTTTAAGGTGCTTTTATGCCTAGTGAAATATTAAAAAAATGTATGTATAAAGTATCACCATAAACTTAAATAACTGCCTACTACTCTACTTTAAAAACAGATAAGCCCACGTTAGCTACTTTTATCAACCTAGTTAAAAATTGTACTATTTAAAATATAGAGAATATCTATCGATTTGTCTGTAAAGGTTTATGCATACTCAGAATAAGAATAGGAAATAGTTATGCAAAGAGGGATATAGCTAAAGTCAGCGAAATAAGATAATAAACAACAAATTTTAGGCACATCGAGTAGGGTGAGGCTTTTGCCTCATCCCTCTCACAGAACCGTACGTACGGGCCTCGTATACGGCTCCTGTATTCTTCTATCCCTTCGGCTTATTTTCTAAACGCCGATTGAGCAAGCCAT
>NZ_JACGWD010000028.1:0-47679 GCF_014077565.1 Pseudoalteromonas sp. 5Ae-yellow | reverse complement strand
CCAGTACAGCAACGTTAACTATCACTATTACACCTGTAAATGATGCTCCAATAGCAAATGCTGACACGGCAACTATGGCGGAAGATGCAGCGCCAATACTGATAAACGTATTAGCCAATGACTCAGATGAGGATGGCGACAGCCTGACGATCAGTGCTGCCTCAGCTGATATTGGCTCAGCCTCAGTAGTTGGCAATCAAATTCAATATACCCCAGCTGCGAATACCAATGGACTCGCCACGGTAACTTATACTGTAAGTGATAATAATGGTGGAACCAATACAGCCACAGTCGCTATTACAATAACTGCCGTGAATGATGCACCAGTGACTAATAACGATACTGCAACTATGGCTGAAGATGCAGCGCCAATACTGATAAACGTATTAGCCAATGACTCTGATGAAGATGGCGACAGCCTGGCGATCAGTGCAGCATCAGCCGATATTGGCTCAGTCTCAGTAGTTGGCAATCAAATTCAATACACCCCTGCACCGAATGAAAATGGACTCGCCACTATAACTTATACTGTTAGTGATAATAATGGTGGAACGAACACTGCTACACTCACTATTACGATAACTGCAGTAAACGATGCGCCTGTTGCCAATAACGATACCGCGACCATGGCTGAAGATGCTGCACCAATACTGATAAACGTATTAGCAAATGATACTGACTCTGATGGCGATAACCTAAGCATAACAGCAGCGTCAGCCGATAGCGGTTCAGTATCCGTTGTTGATAACAAACTACAGTACACACCGGCTGCAAATACCAACGGTATTGTTGTTGTCAGTTATACTGTTGATGATGGGAATAACGCTACAGATACTGGTAGTTTGTCAATTACGATTGCTCCTATTAACGATGCTCCAGTTGCGTCAAACCAAGGTTTTAATATTAGCGAAAACGCAACCGATGGCGACACTATTGGGTCTGTTAGTGCCTCAGACATTGAGAACCAAAATTTAAGTTACACCATACTCAGTGGTGCCCCCATATTCGAAATAAATAATGATTCTGGCTTATTAACTGTAAAAGGTGAAAGCCCGTTTGATTTTGAAACAACTCCTCAGTACATATTGAGCCTAGCTATTACTGACGACGGTACGCCTAACGAAACAACTCCTATTAATATAATAATTGATATCACTGATGATATGGAGCCCCTAGTTCCTGTTGAAGATGAAACATTTGGTCGCCCTATAACAGGTGAACTTGAGCTTTCTGGAGTTTTTTCAAGCGGTGAATTTAATGACAGTATTGAGCTAAATAATAACCTTTACTTTGTAGGTTTTAGTAATAACAGCGACAAAGATATTGTTATTGCATCGTATACAACGAGTGGTGTGATAAATACAGCATTTAATGGTGATGGCGTTAAAGTATTAGATTTAGAAAATGATGAACAAGCAACAGCTATCATCTCTGATGGTACAAGCCTCTTTGTTGCTTACACTAGTTTTGATGGCACAAATACCGAAGCATGTTTGTTGAAAATGAATACCGCTGGCGTATTAAGTAATAACTCTGGAGATAATAATTCAGGTATTCACTGTACCGCATTAGCAAGCACCCTCGTGATTAATGACCTTGAATTTAGCGACAATAAAATTCAGGCTGTTGGTAAGTCATTTAATGGTAACGACAACGATAGCTTATGGATAAAATACGACATATCTACGCTCGCTTATGAAGCCGGAAGCCCTAAAATTGTCGATGTGAGCGGCGCTAGTAGAGATGACGAAGCGTTTGCTATTAAAAACTTTAATAGCTCTGATCTTATGGTTGTTGGCAGTGTCACAAGTGCAACTGGTGATAAAGACGTACTTATTCGTTATTTAATTTCTGATGGTGAAAACAATGGAAGCTTTAATGGTAGCGCAGCATTATCGCTCGACTTGTCCAAGAATAATAAAGATGACGAACTATTTGCAATTGGCGGCGCTAAAAACACCGAATTTACAGCTTTTGCAGGTGGTTACATAACTCGTAACAGTGGTGAAAAAGAAGCCGTGGTTTTGGCTATTGATAAAACGGGTACTCTTATAACGAGTTTTGGTGATGCAGGTACTGCTATTTACGATATTGATGGTAACGGTGGTGCAGGTAATGGTGGCGCGAACGTAACAGGCGTAAAATACGAGCCAATTAAAAATGGAATTACTTTATCTGGCACTACCGGTGTTTCAGCTAACGAAAAGTTATTTTCTGCCCGTATTTTAACTTCAGACGGCTCACTTGATAGTACTTATGGTGCATCAGGTATTAATATCATTTCAGATATCAATGGAAAACAATTTGCCAAATCAGCAACTATAGATGCTAATGATACTGTATGGATATCGGGTGTTGTTGACGACTCAACCACCAAACCATTTGTTGCTGCAGTTGACGAGCAAGCCACATTATTTACCAACTTTGCAGACGTTGGTTATCTTGCTTTTGATACTATAAGCGCAGAATCTGACGATCAATCAATGCACGTTTTACAACTTAGCAATGACCCTCATGCCGGTAAGTACATTCTTGCATCAACGGCTAAATCGGACTCAATTACTAAGTTAGTATTAACACGCTTTACGAGTGCAGGTGATATCGATACTAGCTTTAGCGAAAGTGGCCATAAAGAAATTGCCATAGATTTAAGCGCATCTAATATAGCGTTGGTTGAACACAATAGCGGAAGCTTATTTATTGTGGGATCTAAAAGCAAAACTGACGGTGAAGAGGGCTTTATAGCTAAAGTTGAACAGTCTGGTAATTTAGACACTTCATTTGCAACAGACGGTGTATACACAACCTCTGTCAGTGGCGCAGAATTGGTAAACCTGACAGATATTGCACTTGATAACAGCGGTAACATTATTACTGTCGGGTCAATAGTAACAAGTGGTACTCCTAGCCCAATCGTTATAATGTTGACTCCAGAAGGCACCCTTGAGCCTAACTTTGGCACTGGCGGAAGTATCATAGGCTCAGCTTTTGAGTACTATAACCGCGTACATACCGACAATGCAGATATTTTCATTGGTGGTAAGTCTGTATTAAGTGGCACTTCAAAGCTAATCGCATTGAAGTTGAGCTCAAACGGTACTGAAATCTTTAAATATGTAGGTCAAGAAACTACAGATACCGACAATAAAATAGTGCAGATTTTAACTGACACAACGGGTAAGTTATATTTAATAGCAAACCTTATTGATTCGCCAAATAAAGCCAATGTTATTAGGTTGCTTGTTACGGGTACGCTTGATACTAGCTTTGCCGCAAATGGTGTCGGTGAATATACTTTGGCCTCAACCGGTAACACTGAGCTAAGTGGTGCAGCGCTAGATAGCAGCAATCAACTTATTTTAGCAGGCAAGGCTAACAATAAAGGCATGTTAGCGCGCATTTTAACTGACGGTACTTTGGATAATACGTTTGGAGCCAGTGGTGCCGGCTTTTATGAAGCAAGCCAATGTGTCAGTACACATGTGTTTACTTCAATCATCCTGCAAAATGATACCCAAGTTGTTGTAAGTAGCACCTGTAATGACACTAACTCTAACAATGTTAGTATTTCTAAATTCAATTTTGAAGCAGATGGAGCTTAGCCTTAAATTATGAAAGTTGAATTTTTTGGTGTTAGAGGCTCGATGCCTTCAGCTGGAAGTAATACACACATTTTTGGGGGAAATACCTCATGTGTGTACATTGAACAAAACAACGGTAAAGATCTTATTTTAGACTCTGGTACCGGTATTGTAGAACTCGGTACACGTTTACTAGAAACACAAAGTCCTATCAATATTTTGCTAACGCACAATCATTGGGATCATATTCAAGGGTTTCCTTTTTTTAAACCTATCTACCAGCCCAACCGCAATATAACCATTGTAGCTGGCAACGTTGATGATAAAAAAAGCCAAGATGCCATATTAAAGCAAATGAGTGGTTCGTACTTTCCTGTGTGTTATCAGGATTTACCTGCCAATATTACGCTTAATACTGATTTATCGTCTCAAAAGCAATTTACACTTAACGGTTTTTTGGTTTCTACTGCTCCACTGAATCACCCTGGTGGCGGTACTGCTTATTGCATTAAAGCAGATGAAAAAAAGATAGCTTACGTTACCGACAATGAGCTAAACCCACCAGATAAGCTAAACACAAGTATTTGCGAATGGAGTAATTTTATTGAAGGCGCTGATTTACTAATTCACGATGCTCAATTTATAGATGCAGACTTGCCTCTTAAGCATGGTTGGGGTCATAGCACCATAGATCAGGTTGCTGAGCTTGCTATAAAAGCGAGTATTAAAAATGTGATTATTATTAGCCACGATCCATCAAGAACCGATGAACAGTTAGTCGCTATAGAAAAGTATTTACACACGCAGTACGCTCAACAGGTAAAAATAGAATGCGGCCGAGAAGGACGAGTTTTTGATTTTTAGTCTATCAAGGAGCGTTACTCATTAGCTTCTTAAAACCCATTACCTCAAAGCACTTTTTTATTGGCGCTGTTATTACATTATTAATTGCATCAATAGAGTTATTTTCAACTGGGTCGCTTGCAAAGTTAGTTAACCGTGTAGAAGGCATAATATACGACTCTCGGTTATTACTGACGCTTTCAGAGACGCCTAGGCGCATCGATGAAACCGTTGTAATAATTGATATCGATGAAAAGAGCATGCAAGAACAAGGACGCTTTCCTTGGAGTCGCTCAAAATTAGCCGACCTTGTTACAAAGCTTAGCGATGCAGGTGTTATTGTTATTGCATTCGATATATTTTTTTCTGAACAGGAAGAAAACCCTGTTACAAAAATTATGTCTGAGATTCCTGATTTATCAAAAAAGTACACCATCCCCTTTGCTGAAATTACTAAACAAGTCGATGCAGACTCAAAGCTAGCAAGCGCATTATCTAAAAATGATACTGTTCTTGGTTTTTTATTAATTGATGAACAACTCACAAATCAAAACTTGCCAGCTAAAAGCAGTGTTGTATGGGCAAATGCAGATCATACTAATTCACAAATAAACCAGTTTCCTGGTGCTATTGTAAATATTCCTCAGTTACAAAATGCGACAACGGGTACCGGTTTTATCAATGCACATAGCGATGAAGATGGTTTTATACGTAAAGCAGCTCTTGTAAATCGAGTTGGCGATACACTCTACCCTTCTTTAGCACTTGAAGTTGCTCGGCTGTATACCCTTGCTGAAAACATAGAAACCCGTTCCAATATGTTAGATGGTATAACCTTATTCGAAGGTATAAAGTTTCAAGATAAGTGGATTCAAACTGATGAGTATGGGCAAGTATTAATTCCTTACAAAGGCCGTGCGCATAGCTTTCCTTATTATTCGGCTACCGATATTTTGACTCAGCGAATTGGCTCAGAGGAATTAGAAGGCACTGTAGCGTTTATTGGCACATCGGCAATTGGGCTCGCTGATTTAAGATCAACACCGGTTGGTTTGCAGTACCCTGGTGTTGAGGTACATGCCAACATATTTGAAGGATTAATGCACCCAGAACTACTTCCATCTAAACCTAATTGGTCACTGGGGGCAAGCTTACTCATCATTGCATTAACTGGTGGCGTATTATCGTTTTTTAGCCACGGTAAGAGCGCACGTTTTATTATTATTTTGTCTCTTATAGTCACAAGTGTCGTTATATTTTCAAACGTTTATTTATGGTCAGTACAAAAAATTAGTTTACCTTTATTAATGCCTCTTTTACTCATCATTATATTAGCCGGTTATTACATCATTGTAGGCTCTATCGCTGAAATGAAACACAGCCGAAAAATAAAATCTATGTTTGACCAATATGTTCCTCCTGAGCGTATAAACCAAATGATACTGCAAGGTAAAAGTTTATCTCAAAAAAGTGAGCGAAAAAATATGACTGTGTTGTTTGCCGACATTCGTAGTTTCACTTCACTATCAGAAAGTATGACCCCTCATCAGTTAAGTGAATATTTAAACGAATATCTTACGGCTATTACCAAAATCATATTTGATCATCACGGAACTATTGATAAGTACGTAGGCGATATGGTGATGGCATTTTGGAATGCCCCACTAAAAGATGAAAATCACGCTCGCCATGGTGTTGAAGCCGCAATGTCTATGATCCACGGGTTAACGAAAATAAATCAGTTATTTGCAGAAAACAACCAGCCTGCAATAAAAATAGGTATCGGTTTAAGTACTGGCGACATGAATGTAGGTGATATGGGTTCGGTTTACCGTAAAGCCTATACAGTTCTTGGTGATACTGTTAATTTAGGTGCTAGAGTAGAAAGCTTGACCAAATTTTATGGCGTAGCTATTCTTGTTACAGAAGAAACGATGAAGGAATGCCCTCATATTTCATTTCGTCTAATAGATAAAGTGCAAGTTGTTGGTAAAACAGCTGCTGTACAGTTGTTTGAACCTATAAACTTTACAGATAAGCTCGATGAAGAGCAGTTAAATGAAGTTAAAAAGTCGCAGCAGGCCATAACGCTTTTTTATAATAAAAACTGGCCACAAGCACTTAGCTTATTTAAAGAACTACACAGTACAACCGTATTTAGCCCCAACATTTATGCCATTTTTATTGAACGTATTAAGGGCACTGATTTGCAAACACTAGCTAAGGATTGGAATGGTGCCTTTAAACATACTCAAAAGTAGTAAACATATGCGACAGCACATTAAAGACAAAACAAATCTTCAACACTTTATCGATATTAGCATTAGACTAACAACCGAAAAAAACTCGTCTAAGTTACTTGATGAAATACTGCAAGTTGTAATGTCGATAGCAAATTCTGATGCTGGCAGCATTTACTCTATTACCTCAAACAAACAACTAAAGTTTGAAACAGTAATAAACAAATCATTGAATCTTTATTTAGGCGGCACATTAGGTGGTCCTGTTGATTTTCCTAATATAGAGCTTTTTATTGATGGCAAACCAAATGACACCGCTATTGTTGCGCATTCTGTTAATACAGGGGAAGTAATAAATATTCCTGACGTGTATGATGCCTTGCCTTTTGATATGAGCGCTGCACGCAAAATGGATGCTCGCACGGGTTATCGTTCTGAGTCCATGCTAACAATTCCTTTAAAAGATCATGAAGATGACATTATTGGTGTAATCCAGCTTATAAATGTAAAAGATGCGCAAAATAAAAACATTCCTTTTAGTGAAGAGCTCGTCACTCTGATTCGATCTTTTGCCTCTTTAGGCGCTATTTCACTAACTAACTCTACTTTAGTTAAAGATATGGAAGTGCTTTTTTCAACGTTTGCCGAAGCTATCGCAATGGCAATAGATGAAAAGTCTCCTCACACGGGCGGCCACTGTAAGCGGGTACCAGCACTGACGTTAATGCTTGCTGATGCAGTGCATAAAATAGATAAAGGTCCACTAGCAGATTTTATAATGAGCCCAGAGGATCGCCATGAACTAAGTGTTGCGGGATGGCTACATGACTGTGGGAAAATTGCTACTCCTGATCATATTATGGAAAAGTCGACCAAGTTAGAGACTATTTTCGATCGCATAGAGTTTATTGATGCTAAGTTTGAAATAATTAGTCGAGATTTAGAACTCTCTTATCAGCAGCAAATTATTTCAGCAATAAAACAGAACAAGTCGGTTGAGGTTTTACAATTTGAACGATTGCTTGAAACTGAGCTTAAACAACTAGCCCTCGACCGTGCATTATTACAGCGGGTGAATATTGGCGGTGAGTTTTTGGGCGAAGAAGAACAAGCCCATATACTGAGAATATCAAAACAGTATTCGCTTAAAATAAACGGCGAAGAAACACCTCTACTGACTGATGATGAAGTAGAAAACCTCATGATACGACGCGGCACACTTACCCAAGGTGAGCGCGAAATCATGAAACGCCATATGGATATAACTAAAAATATATTAGATATTTTGCCGTTCCCTAAACATCTTAGTAATGTAGCTGAATATGCATTAGGTCATCATGAAAAACTTGACGGTACTGGTTACCCAAGAGGTTTAACCAAAGAACAAATGTCGGTGCCTGCAAGGTTAATGGCTATTACGGATATTTTTGAAGCACTCTCTGCCGTAGACAGGCCCTATAAAAAAGCAAAACCGGTAAGTGAATGTTTGAATATTCTAGGGAACATGGTTAGTAATAATCACCTTGATCCTGATATTTTTGCTATTTTTATTGAGTCAGAAGTCTATAAAAATTATATCAACGAATATGCTAACCCAGAGCAGCTAGATGAGGTAGATTTTGATAACTTACCTGGTTACACACCTATAAGTTAGCACCTATAAAGTAATATCTTTATTCAAAATGTGCTTATTACAGTCTATGACTATTCAAACAAAAAAATGCCACCTGACGGTGGCATTTACACACGGGGTTATTTCTACTTATAGAAATACTTTTACTTTTTATTTGTTTTTTTATGTTGTTTTATTAACAAAAAATATGGCTCCAAAGGTAGCATTTAGTGCTTTGTGTAGCAACAGTAAAAGATAAAGTTCATATATCTGCCATATTAACGTCATAAAAAAAGCGCGAAGTAAATTCGCGCTCATAAACTTAACGGGCGTTATATTTTAATACACACGTACTTTTCTTCTAAGTACTCATCAAGCCCTTGATGACCGCCTTCTCGGCCTAAACCAGATTGCTTAACACCACCAAATGGCGCTACTGGGTTTGATATAACACCTTCATTTACGCCGACCATACCAAATTCAAGCCCTTCACTAACTCGGTAAATTTGCTTAATATTTTGGCTGTAAAAATAGGCTGCTAGGCCAAATGGTACATCGTTAGCAAGTGCAAGCACTTCACTTTCTTCATCAAAAGGAATAACCGTCAATACTGGACCAAATACCTCTTCGTGGTAAATATCCATTTCTGTGGTGACATTGTTTACTATTAATGGATTTTGAAAGCTGCCACCTAAGTCGCTATTATCGCCAACCAGCGTCGCGCCTTTATCGAGTGCGTCTTGTACTAACTTCTGTACTTTCTCTTTGGCTTTAGGGTAAATGAGTGGACCAATATCAACATCGTCTTCAAAACCATTTGCCACTTTTAACGCTGCAACCTTAGGCGTGATTTTTGACAGTACTTTGTCGAGAATATTACGCTGTATAAAAATACGGTTTGCAGCAACACATGCCTGCCCACTGTTTCTAAATTTAGCCGCCATTAGCCCTTCAACAGCTTCATCTAAGTCAGCATTATCAAAAATAATAAAAGGTGCATTACCGCCAAGCTCCATCGAGGTGCGTTTAATTGTGTCTGCACATTGCGATAGCAACTGCTTACCTACACCGGTAGAACCGGTAAATGTAAACTTACGCACAACTTCTGAATCAGTCAGCATTTTGCCTACTGTTTTGGCATCTTGAGAAACCAGTACATTAAATGCACCTTTAACAAAACCAGCTTGATCAGCTAAGTAAGCAAGTGCGATAGCACAAAGTGGTGTGTGCTCAGAAGGTTTTAATATAAAGCTACAGCCCGCAGCGTAAGCTGGCGCTACTTTACGAGTAACCATAGCAATAGGGAAGTTCCACGGCGTTATACCAGCTACAACACCTACAGGCTGCTTAAAGCTAGTTAAACGATGCGAGTCATCTGTTGGCGGAATTACATCTCCGTAACTACGTTTGGCTTCTTCTGCAAACCATTTGATAAAACCTGCACCGTAATCAATCTCACCAAGGGATTCTTTGAGTGGTTTGCCTTGCTCTTTAGTCATCAGCTCTGCAAGTGTTTGCTTGTGCTTTATTACTAGCTCATACCAGCGCATCAAGGTTTCGCTTCGCTCAGTGGCATTTGTCGTTTTTAACTTAACAAAAGCCCCTTGAGCTGCGGTTATTGCGCTATTTACACCCTGCTCGTCAATATCACTTACTTCAACAATACTTTTTTCGGTAGCGGGATCGTTAACGCTAAAGCGCGTATCAGTTTTATAAAATTCGCCGTTAATAAATGAGTCTGAGAAAATAAGATTACTCAAAATAAACCTCCGAAATAGATTTTAGGGATTGGGTTGAACTCGTAGCAGCGGGTTTAACCCGCGTTTATATAATCTAAAAAATACGTGATCATTTTGATGTTCAAGTTTGAGATTAGAAAAATTTAACTTAAAACGTTTGATATTTAAAAACGCGACATAAAGTCGCTGCTACGTATTTATAAATGCTTTCTTGAAACAAAAAAGCCGCTGTATCAAACAGCGGCTTTTAATATATACATCGTTAAAAACTAGTGCTCTTCATTAACGATATTGAGATTGTACTTAGGTATTTCAACCACTAGGTCTTCATCTCTTATAATTGCTTGGCAACCAAGGCGTGATTCAGGCTCTAAGCCCCATGCTTTATCTAGCATGTCGTCTTCTAGCTCATCACTTTCTTCAAGTGAATCAAATCCTTCACGAATCACTAAGTGACACGTAGTACATGCACACGATTTTTCACAAGCATGCGCAATGCTAATACCATTTTTAAGCGCAGCGTCGAGTACCGTTTGACCTGTAGGAGCTTCAATTGCAGCGCCGTCAGGACATAATTCAGGATGTGGAAGAAAAACAATTTGTGGCATTCTAATCTCTCTTAAATGTTGTCTACTGACTGCCCTGTAAGGGCCTTTTTAATTGATGCATCCATTCTACGCGATGCAAAGTCGCTACTCGCATTATCGACTTTTTCGATAGCTGCTTTAATTTCGCCAGGCTCTTGTGCATTTTCGCGCACTTTTACCAGTTCTGCAATTTCAGCGCGTAAGTTAGCTAGTTGCATATCGTCAAGTAATGCACCATCGGCTTCAAGTGATGCGTTAAGCGCTTCTATTACGCGCAACGCTTCTACTTGTTGCTCTTTAAGCATACGCGCTTGCATGTCGCCTTTAGCGTAGCTCATTGATTCTTTTAGCATGTTAGCTACTTGGTCATCAGATAAACCAAACGAAGGCTTAACTTGAATCTCAGCTTGTACACCTGTTGATTTTTCCATAGCTGAAACACTTAATAGGCCATCAGCATCAACTTTAAAGGTTACACGAATATGCGCAGCGCCTGCCGCCATTGGTGGAATACCTTTTAAGCTAAACTTAGCAAGCGATCGACAATCATCAACAAGCTCACGCTCACCTTGCAGCACATGTAATGACATGGCTGTTTGGCCGTCTTTGAACGTTGTAAATTCTTGCGCGCGTGCTACCGGTATCGTGGTATTACGCGGAATGATTTTTTCAACCAAACCGCCCATCGTTTCAAGGCCCAGCGACAACGGCAATACATCAAGTAATAACATGTCAGAATCGGGCTTATTGCCAATTAACACGTCGGCTTGAAGCGCGGCACCTAAGGCTACAACACGATCAGGATCGATTGAAGTTAGCGGCTCTTTATCAAAAAAGCTTTGTACTTGGCTACGTACCAATGGCATACGGGTTGAACCGCCTACCATAATAACTTGCAGCACTTCTTCATTTTCAATGCCAGCATCTTTTACAGCACGACGACACGAGCGCAGCGTTTTTTTAATTAGTGGCATAGCCATTTCATCAAACGTTTCGCGCGTTACTTCAACGGTGTATTTTTGATCGTCAAACTCAAGGCCCACGTTTACTTTAGCGTATTGGCTTAATGCTTCTTTACACGCTTTTGCTTTATTGATGAATAAACGTAAAACTGAAGGTGATAATGCTGACACACCTGTTTGCTGCTTAAAGTAATCAACAAGGAGCGAATCAAAGTCATCGCCGCCGAGGCTAGAGTCGCCACCGGTTGCCATTACTTCAAACACACCTTGGTGTAATCTAAGTACTGATATATCAAACGTACCACCACCTAAATCGTAAACAGCAATAATACCTTCTTGACCTGAATCTAAACCATAAGCAACCGCTGCTGCTGTTGGCTCATTTAATAAACGTAGTACGTTAATACCAGCAAGCTCTGCGGCATCCTTAGTACTTTGGCGCTGTGCGTCATCAAAGTACGCTGGTACTGTGATTACAGCCCCTAAAATTTCTTGGTTGCCAAAACTTTGCTCAGCTCGTGCTTTTAATGCAGCTAAAATATGGCTTGATGCTTTAATTGGACTAATTTTACCTGCCGCAGTTTCTATTGCTAGCGCACCATTGTGCTCACAAAATTCATACGGTAGTTGCCCATAACTTTGCTCTATTTCAGCCTGAGTTTTACCTAAAAAACGCTTAACCGAAATAAGTGTGTTAGCAGGGTCTTGCGTTGCGGCTTGTGCAGCTTCTGCGCCAACAGTAATACCGCCTGCTTGATAACGAACAACCGACGGTAACATAGCCGCGCCAAGATCATCAGTTAACGTGCGGGCTTCGCCACTTTGTACTGTTGCAACTAATGAATTGGTTGTACCAAGGTCAATACCAATAGCTAGTTTATGTTCGTGTGGTGCCGCGCTCTGCCCCGGCTCAGCAATTTGCAATAATGCCATAATGCTCTTTAAACTCGTGTTGCTCGCTTTGCAGCAAGTAATTAATCGTCAAATAAACTGTCTTCAATGCGCTCTAGTTCGTCACGCAACTTATAAACAAACTTCAGTTTACGAATATTATCTGCGGCAAGTTGATATTGCTGCTCATCGTTACTCGCTAGTTGCTCGGCAAGTTGTGCACTGTACTGCGCGTTTAGTTGCTTAATTTGTTTTTCAAAATTTGCAATGGCGGTATCAGGATCGCTTGATGATGTTAGCTCTTCAAGTTCTTCGCGAAGTTCCATTTGCTGCATTAAAAACATTGGATCTTGCAAGGTTTGCTGCTCTGCACGAATATCAACGCCTAGCTCGCTCAACATATATTCGGCACGTTTTACTGGGTGCTTTAACGTTTGTAGCGCATCGTTAATTTCGGCAGTGCTTTGCACAGCCATTAACTTATCGCGGTTGCTCGCATTCGCGTGGCGATCGGGATGTACAGTACGCTGTAATTCCAAGTAGTGCTTGTTAACCGTTGCTAAATCAATATTGTAATCAACGGGGACTGCAAATAATTCAAAGTAACGCATAACTTCAACCAATAATATTCAGAAATAACAAAGCCCTACATTAACTGGCAGGGCTTATTTATACTACAAAGATATTTAAAGCTTAAACGGTAAAGCTTTCGCCACAACCACACTCATCTGCTTGATTCGGGTTATTAAATTTAAACCCTTCATTTAAGCCTTCTTTAGTGTAGTCGAGCTCTGTGCCATCGATGTAAACTAAGCTTTTAGCGTCAACAATTAATGTGACACCTTTAGCCGCAAAAGTTTCATCGTCTTCGTTTAAATCGTCAACAAACTCAAGTACATAAGCAAGACCTGAACAGCCCGTCGTTTTAATGCCAACGCGCAGGCCTAAACCTTTACCGCGGTTTGCTAAAAATGATTGTACGCGGTTTGCTGCCGCATCTGTCAATGTCACTGCCATGAGTTTCTCTTCTTACTTCGCTTGTTTGCTTTTGTAGTCTGCAATTGCTGCTTGAATTGCGTCTTCGGCTAAAATTGAACAGTGAATTTTCACTGGTGGCAACTCAAGCTCTGCACTGATATCAGTGTTTTTAATTGTCGCTGCTTCGTCTAGCGTTTTGCCTTTAACCCACTCTGTTACAAGTGAAGATGAAGCAATTGCGCTACCACAACCGTAGGTTTTGAATTTTGCATCTTCAATAACGCCAGTGGCAGATACTTTAATTTGCAGTTTCATTACGTCACCACATGCTGGTGCGCCTACCATACCCGTTGCCACTGACGGATCGTTCTTATCTAGAGTACCTACGTTACGTGGGTTTTCTACGTGGTCGATTACTTTATCACTATAAGCCATTATTCTATCCTCATTACCTGCTAGGGTATGTGCCCACACTATTAGTGGTGAGCCCATTCAACTGAATCTAAATCAATACCTTCTTGATGCATCTCCCAAAGTGGAGACATCTCACGTAGGCGACCGATAGAGTTTTTCATTAATTCGACGGTGTAATCAATCTCTTCTTCGGTAGTAAAGCGACCAATACTAAAACGAATTGAGCTATGTGCTAATTCGTCGTTACGGCCAAGTGCACGTAATACATAAGAAGGCTCTAAGCTTGCAGATGTACAGGCTGAACCTGACGATACTGCAATGTCTTTTACTGCCATAAGTAACGACTCACCTTCAACAAAGTTAAAGCTGATGTTTACAATACCCGGTACTGATTGGTCTTGTGTGCCGTTAAAGTATACTTCGTCCATATCAGCCATAATGCCGTCGATTAAACGATTACGTAAGGCGCTGATGTGTGCGTGATCTTTTTCGAAATCTTGCTTAGCAATTTTAAACGCAGTACCCATACCCACTAATTGGTGAGTTGCTAGTGTACCAGAGCGCATACCGCGTTCATGTCCGCCACCGTGCATTTGCGCTTCAAGGCGAGCACGTGGTTTACGACGAACGTAAAGTGCACCAACACCTTTAGGTCCATACACTTTATGTGCAGAGAACGACATAAAATCAACTTTAAGCTGTTGCACGTCGATTAATACTTTGCCCGCGCTTTGCGCTGCATCTACGTGGAACATAATTTTACGTTCGCGACACATTTCGCCAATAGTCGCGATATCTTGAATCACACCTAGCTCGTTATTAACGTGCATGATGCTTACAAGTACTGTGTCGTCACGCATTGTGTCGGCAAGTTTTTGTAAATCAAGTAGGCCGTTTTCTTCAACGTCCATGTAAGTCACTTCAAAACCTTGGCGCTCAAGCTCACGACATGTGTCGATTACAGCTTTATGCTCAGTTTTAGCGGTAATAACGTGCTTACCTTTTTTCTTGTAAAACTGTGCAGCACCTTTAATAGCAAGGTTATTTGATTCTGTTGCACCCGATGTGAAAACAATTTCACGTGGGTCTGCATTAATTAAATCAGCAATATCTGTACGCGCTTGGTCAACAGCTTCTTCTGCTTGCCAACCAAAACGGTGTGAGCGTGACGCAGGATTACCAAACTTACCGTCCATTGTCAGGCATTGCATCATTTCTTTAGCAACACGTTCGTCAACAGGCGTGGTCGCTGCGTAATCTAAATAAATCGGTAACTTCATTTCTCTCTCCGCTGCAGGTCAACCTTAAAGTTGACAGCTTACTTGAATGTTTTCCAACTGCTTAATTGCATTATTGATACTGTTATCTTGGCGCGATGCTATTTCTTTCACATCTGATTTTTCCACCAATTCAGCAAGGGTAATATTATTCAAAAATTCTTCTATGCGTGCGCTTAAGTCTGACCACAAATTATGTGTTAAACAGCGCATACCACTCTGACAGCCGGTATCGGCACCTTGGCAACGTGTTGCATCGACCGATTCGTCTACGGCGCTAATAATATCGCCAACAGAGATAACGCTCGCTTCACGTCCTAGTAGATAACCTCCACCAGGTCCACGAACAGAACTTACTAGGCCATTTTTACGTAAACGAGCAAATAATTGTTCAAGGTAAGACAAAGAAATTTCTTGTCTTTGTGAAATATCAGCAAGGGCTACAGGACCTACACCTGTGTGTAGTGCAACATCCAGCATAGCTGTAACGGCATATCTGCCTTTTGATGTTAACTTCATAACGCCCCCTGCACAAAAGAGTGCAAATTTTAATTACCAGAGTAAATTAGTCAAGTATTATCACTTGATAAAAATTTGATTTAGAAACTCTTACTTTTAAATTGTAGAGTTAACAAATTTTCAATACTTGACCTCTTTGGTCAAGTATTACAGCCATTGTAATTACCTGAGTAATTTAGTCAAGTATTAGCGCGTTAATTAGTCTAGGTCTTTTATAACTAATAGCTATACCTAAGTTACTTAGGGATAGCCTTATTAATTGAGGTGAGAATACCGCGTAAAATATTCATTTCAGCATCTTCAGGGTGAGCTCGGTTAAACAAACGGCGCAATTTAGTCATAACTAAACCAGGGTGTTGCTTGATGATAAAGCCTGTTTTAAACAACGTGTCTTCAAGGTGATCATAAAACAGCTCAGTTTGCTTTGAGCTTGGGTAAACTGCATCGTCTTCTTCAACCTTTTTAGGTTGTTGATTTAAAAATGCCATGCGAGTTTCGTAGCTAAGTGTTTGTACGGCCATAGCTAAATTAAGCGAGCTGTACTCTGGATTAGCAGGAATACATACATGGTAATTACAAAGCTGTAATTCTTCATTAGTTAAACCACTGTTTTCACGACCAAATACTAGCGCTACAGGACCATTTACGGCTTCAGCAACGAGCTTTTCACCACATTCACGTGGTTCAACCATTGGCCACGAAAGCGTACGAGAACGCGCACTTGTGCCAATCGTTAATGTACAGTCAGCGATAGCTTCTTCAACAGTACCTACAATAACTGCATTGCCTAAAACATCAGTTGCGCCTGCAGCTAATGCACTTGCTTGGCTGTCTATTTCGCAAGCAGGATCAACTAAATAAAGTTTTGATAAACCCATGGTTTTCATGGCGCGAGCCGCCGAACCAATATTGCCCGAATGTGACGTGTTAACTAAAACAATGCGAATATCATCTAAGATCATTACTGTGCTACTTTGCTATGCCAAAAAATTGCGCAAATTCTAACATGAAAGTACAATAAGATCCTAGATTCAAAAGGCTAGATCCAAAACTCCACTAGCTAATACAGTAAAATAAAAAGCTTCTTTGATGTGGAGGACTGCTTGAATTAGCGAAGTTATTATAAACCAGCACAACTAAATGCACACACAGGTAGATTGCGTTATTACTAGAGAAAAACGTAAGCTACTTAGCATTATAAATTAATTAGATGACTCTGTTTTCGAAAGATGTTCAAAACACAACCCTCTAAAGTAGTATTTCACAGTTAACACTAATTTTTGAAACTTTAGGAAAAGTTAAATATATATTTACAAGCTCAGAAGTATAATATCTTTAATAGCAGCGAAAACCCCAAAAACGGATTGGGGCTTAATACACCTAAACAAAAAATTTACTATTAAGTTCAGTTATTTTGTGGCCTTGATAATTCTATGTAACTTCAAATCTTTTGTATCCGGATGTTGAAAATCAATCGTTTCTTCGTATACATTAAAGCCTATATCTTTCAATTTATTGATTATCTTTTTCGTATGAAAAGGATATTTATTATATACGTAATCATTATATATAAAGCTTCCACCATTTCTAAGCACTCGATATAGTTCTTCGAGCTGGTTATCATAAATGGTAAAATGCATTACAAAACTAGAAAGTATTGCATCAATAGAGTTACTTGGAACAGGCAATGGTTCAGAACCATCGAATACAAATGCAAAATGCTCAAACTCCTTATACTTTTTCTTAGCCGAAGCTACAGCAAAGCTTGAAATATCGAGACTAACAATTTTTTTCACTTTATTTCTGTAATCTGCAACTTCAAGAACTTCAGACAGAATTCCTCCCCCACACCCAAAATCAATGATGCTATTTATAGGTAAACCATCGACTTTATTTATCAAAGTATTAATTAGCTCTTTCGTATAAGAATAATCAATTACCTGATCATTTAACTTAATTCTAATCTCAGAAAGTGCGGCAACATCTTCCATGCTCAATTTTGAAGGTGTATTAGGTATATAAATAGTATCCATGTATCGATAATAGGTCCTATTATCGTAAGTTAGCTCTTCCGCTAAAGTGTGCTCTCCTCCAACAGGAGTTTTTACATAAATTAAGTTTTTATAAATTTCCATTACAACTCCCCTTTGAGTACTTTGATAATTTTTTTAAATTTAATTTTAAAATTACTAAGTATTTTTATTTTTTCGGATAATTTTATAGATACACCCCCAATAAGCAAAATACTAGCTATTACAATATTGGATTTATACAAAAAATGAGAAAAGGCAAGTCCAATATTGCTTACAAGTATTTCATTACCCCAAATACTCCCATTTAAAATTAAATAACTAAAAAACCATAAGGAAATTGGTGAAATAGCAATAATTTTAAACCTCAAACGCCATGTGAAATTCTTGAGAGAATAATAAAAAATCAATATACCAATGCATACTATCAGCCAATTAACATCTATAGATAGATAGTTTGAAAATGGAAAAATGTCTTTAAACCCTACATCACCTTGCCTGGTTCGATCAAATCCAAAAGACGCAAAAAGAGAAAAAATAATACTAAAAATTAATAAATTTATTTCTCTACGACGAGGAAGCTCTAAATCTTCAAGTTCAGCAGTAACAGATATAGACTTTAACCCACTCTCTTTAATTGCTTTTTCTGCAGTTGTACCAGGGCTTGCTTTAAATAAGGATGAACTATAAATGCCATGTTCAGCCCACTCTGTAAAGTATTTAATTTTGGACTGAGAGAAAACTTTAACCACTTCACCGAAGTAATCAGTTTTCTGGCCAACTACAGTAATTTTACTACTTCTTAAGTCGTATTTTTTTCCTGTTTGAATATATATTTTAAAGTCAGGCGATTTGAATTTTGATTTATTAGAAAACTCTAATCTCGATTCAATATTAAATCCACTAGGCCCCGTATTTAAATCAAGTTCAAACTCAGCTTTAAACCAATAGCCATTAGAGAGTAATTTAGGACTATCTTCTTGTTTACTTGGAAAATGACACGGTAGCTTTACTTGGCCCGTTGAAAACTCAGCTGTCGATGGATTAATTATAAAGTTTTCTATAGAATCTTTATTTTCTGAAACACCAAATACACCACTAGAACAACAAGCACTTAAAGCCTCCTGTATCTTAGTTCTTTCTTCAGATTCTAAATCTTTAGCGAAATTGTTAATTGTAGCTGAAATGTTAGCAGAGTATTCTGAACTTTTCCCCCAGAATTGCTTGAGGATATTAGTTTCTTCATAAAACTTTTTGTAGTCCATAAATTTCACGCTGGAAATTTGATCATTTTTTTGATCAAAAAATTCTATGACTAATTTACTATGATCGCCATCATTACTAAATGAAATTGCATTATATATAGACACTTTACAACGATTTCCATCCAATTTATCAATAATAATAAATTGGAAGAATTTATCTAAAGTAGTTGTAGTATCGTTATTCTGAGAGTCGAATTTTATTTTTGTTGTAAGTATCATTTTTATTTTTAAGGACTTTTAGTTAGTTTCTAATACGTAGAAGCGTAGATCATTACATCGTTAATAAAGCTAAAAACATCGTATGATTAATAGTATTCTGATGATTTAAAAGCTAATATTTTGATATCCTATTTTAGCGAATTAAGAAAAATCATTTTTTAAAATAGGTTTCTTATTTCCAAGAGTATTTATTGCAATTTTGCACTAAGTTTATATATTTCAAATAACATTTTCGCATACAAATACCAATCTATTTTAGTGTTTAAACCATTGCTGCCTTTACATAGACATCAAAACGGTTCTTTTTGGTTTTGATCTGCATGCTTGGGGTTTTGTCATTTAAAAATGGGGCGTAATCGGGGCGTTTTACTACTACGCGCTTACTGGCGAGTGGGTAGGCGAATTCGAGTAAATCGTCAGCGTCGGTATCTGCACCAACAAGCTCTTGAAACACACGCATTTCTTTTTTAACTAATGCTGATTTTTCGCGGTGCGGGAACATAGGATCTAAATAAACAACATCAGGCATGCTTTCGCATTGAGAGAGCAAAGTATGGCTTGAGCCAAATATTAGGCTCATGTTTTCTTTCATCCACAAACCAATTTCAATATCGCTATAGGCTCGCTTTAAACCATCGTATAAAAGTGCAGCTACAACCGGGTGACGTTCATGTAATATAACTTTGCACCCTAGCGAGGCAAGTACAAAACCATCTCGCCCTAAGCCTGCGGTAGCATCAAGTACAACAGGCGTTGCGCCTTTATTTAAACCCACCGCTTTGGCAATTGCTTGCCCTTTACCACCGCCAAACTTACGCCTATGGGCGGCAGCACCGGTTACAAAATCAACGTTAATTGCACCTAGTTTAGGCTCGTCGGTTTTAAATAGACTTAACCCTTTATCATCGTAATGTAAGCTAAAGCCACTACAATTTTGCGCCCATTGGGCTAAACCAAAGCGTGTTTCTAATTCATTTAAATAAGGGCGTAACTCTTTAAAAGCACACTGAATAACCACAATAAACTCCGACGATAAAATACGCCTGTAGTATATCAACCGCTTTACTTTAAAGCACTAAAATAGCTCTATATCACTATGATGATTCGTATTGACCTTTGCGGCTTCCCCTTTAGTACGTAAATTGGATATAAGTTCATTGCGGCTTTCGGCAACTTGTTTAAGCTGATATTTGATAAAGGCTAAATCACTATTAGCCGATACAAATAACTGCATTGTTTGATCCAATTGAGATATATATAAAGTGAGATCCGCAGGATTTGCTTGTGTTTGTTGTAGCTTAATAGCGCAGTCAAGTTCATGTAGCTGCTCTATAAACTCTTTAGTACTTTTGTTTTGCTCTACATTTTGAGTAGTTAACTGCTTAACAATATCTTGAAGGGCTGTACTTATTTGAGCTGCCTGCTCATAACTGCTTTCGCTTCTTTCCATGGTAACAACCTTCTCGTTGGTTACTTCTAATATATGCGGGAACAGATCTTTGTAGCGCCCATACAAAGCATCGTTATCAACTGGCATATTTTTTATCAAAAGGGACACTTTGGGATAATTAATGATAGTGCTGCTACCAATATCAACAAATCGTTGAGCATTTCGATGTTGCTCAAGCAGCTCTTGTTCTAACGGGCAAACACCACTTTGCTGGCTGTAAAAAATACCTTTTCCTTGATACCAAAACACAACCACAACATCTAAATTTAAAGGAGCAAAAAAGGTAAAAAAGTATTCACTCAACGATTGAAAGTTATTAGCGTGATAACTTTGTCCAACGTAGCGCATTATACGGCCCATATCGCCTGACTCTGTCATTGCCATTTCAGCTGTTTTATTCGCTTTGACTATATCCAGTTTTAGTTTTGCGCATTTTTGCCTATATTCGTAAAGTACCTTTATTCGCGCTATTAACTCTTCTGCATTAAAAGGTTTTGTAATGTAATCAGATGCGCCGACGCTGTAACCTTTTACCCGATCGCTTAGCTCTATTTTAGATGAGAGAAACATAACGGGAATATCCTGAGTATTTTGACTTTGCTTTATTGTTTTACATACGTCATAACCTGACATACCTGGCATTTCAATATCGAGTAAAATAATATCTGGGTTGTATTTATTGGTTAGCCTTAATCCTTCATCGCCATCTTTTGCATGAATTATTTTACAAAACCCTGCTAAAGACTCTTCAATTATATGATGAACATACTTGTCGTCATCAATTGCCAATACCAACTTTGCCATGCCTTAGTCCATTTTATTAGGTGTGCTAAAAGCATAGTACGGTAGGATGAAATTACTAAAAATTATTAGATAATAATTTTAAAATAATAAAAAAGCGCCATTAAGGCGCTTTAATTTGATTTGTGCTAAATATTAATTTTTAAACAGCAATACCGCTATGGCGTAGTAACGCGTCGACATTTGGCTCACGACCACGGAACTTTTTAAATAATTCCATTGGCTCTTCACTGCCGCCTTTTTCTAAAATATTTTGCATGAAGGCTTGCCCTGTTTCAGCGTTAAAAATACCTTCTTCTTCAAATTTAGAAAATGCATCAGCAGAAAGTACTTCAGCCCATTTATACGAATAGTAACCTGCACTATAACCGCCGGCAAAAATATGACTAAAACCATTTTGAAAACGGTTAAACTCAGGCGGTTTAACGATTGATGTGCGGCTACGTACATCGTTTAGTACTGCTTGAATTTGGCATTGCTCACCCACTTTGTAATCGTTATGGATTTTAAAGTCGAATAACGAAAACTCAATTTGACGTAGCATTTGTACGCCTGAGTTATAGTTTTTAGCAGCAAGTAACTTATCAAGTAACTCTTTAGGTAACGGCTCACCCGTTTCATAATGACCTGAAATAAAGCTCAGGGCTTCTTCGTCATAACACCAGTTCTCTAAAAACTGACTAGGAAGCTCTACCGCATCCCATGCAACACCATTAATACCCGCAACAGGAGCTGCATCAACTTGTGTCAACATGTGGTGAATACCATGACCAAACTCATGAAATAAAGTAGTTACTTCGTCATGAGTAAACAGCGCCGGTTTATCGCCAACCGCCTTATTAAAGTTACACACTAAATAAGCCACTGGAGTTTGTAGTTCGCCGTTAGCACGTACTTTACGACCCATACAGTCATCCATCCACGCACCACCACGTTTGTGGTCGCGTGCATATAAATCTAGATAAAAGCGCCCACGAAGCGTATTGCTACTATCTACAATTTCAAAAAAGCGCACATCTTTATGATAAGTATCAAAATCAGTAACTTCTTTTACGCTAATACCAAATAAGCGATTAACGGTTTCGAATAATCCACTTAATACTTTATTTGCAGGGAAGTAAGGACGTAGTACTTCGTCTGAAATTGCATACTTTTCTTGCTTAAGCTTTTCGCTGTAGTAACCAAAATCCCATGCTTCTAATTCAGAAATACCGTGTTTTTGTTCAGCATACGCTTTTAGCTCGGCCACTTCTTGCTCTGCTTGTGGTTTTGATTTAGCCGCTAGGTCTTCTAAAAATGAGAATACTTGTTCTGGTGACTCTGCCATTTTAGTCGCGAGTGACTTTTCAGCGTAGCTGTTGAATCCTAGTAACTGTGCAAGTTCATGACGAAGCGCAAGCTCCTCTCTCATAATATCTGAGTTATCAAACTCACCGGCGTTAGGGCCTTGATCTGATGCGCGCGTAGAAAACGCAGTGTAGGTTTCCCTGCGTAGTTCGCGGTTATCTGCGTAAGCCATTATTGGTAAATATGATGGAAAATCGAGTGTAAATAACCAGCCATCTAATTCTTTACTTTTTGCGGTGTCGGCTGCAAGTGCAAGAGCTGATTCTGGCAAGCCAGCTAAGTCGCTCTCATCAGTAATATGCTTGTGCCACGCTAAAGTCGCATCCATTACATTGTTGCCAAATTTTGAGGCAAGCTCAGATAAACGTGCGCTTATTTCACCATAGCGTTTTTGTTGTTCTGGCGCTAAAGCAATACCCGATAATTTAAAATCACGCAGCGCATTAGTAATTGTTTTCTGCTGTGCTGTAGTCAGCGTTTTAAATTCGTCGCTGTTATAAAGCGTATTATACGCGTTGTATAAACCTTGATGCTGACCTACAAATGTTGAATATTCAGATATTAACGGTAAGCACTGCTCGTAAGCTTCACGTAATTCGTCGTTATTCATTACTGAATTTAAATGCGATACAGGGGAAAACATGCGCGATAATTTATCGTCAGCTTCTTCAAGGGGTAATACTAAGTCATCCCACGTGTACGAACCTTTAGCTAACACGTCATCAATGGCTTTACGACAAAGCTCAATACCGTCTTTTAGTGCGGGTACTACATACTCAGGCTTTATTTTTGAAAATGGTGGTAAGCCTTCAAGGCCAATTAATGGGTTGCTCATAAATACTCTCTTTGCGTTAATGCATTACGTTTTAAATTGGGTCTAAAAGTAAAAAAACAACTCAACTGCTTTTAAGTTGTGTAATTTTAATAGGGTTGCTCCAGAGCAAAACACAAATAACCCATTAATGAGTCAGCCACTTTATAACGCTCTAGTACCGTATCAACTAAATTATTGCTACATACTTGCTTTTGAGTCAGCGGGCTAATAGCTATAAAGTCTTTTCGCTTGAGCTCATTTATTAATGGGTGCTCTTTTTCAAAACCTCTTGGTGGGCGTTTTAGCGACTCTCCTGACATTTCAAAAATAGATTTAAATTGCTCATCATAAATTGCTTTTTTATAGCTATTTGGGTTTTCATCTATGCAGGTTCTAATTGCATTAAGCGCCTTTGATTCTGGTCGCCAAATACCAGCACCTACAAAACATTCGTCATTTGCTAAGTGAAAATAAAAACCAGGGGCATGTACGTCTTTTCCCATAAAATGGCGAAATTGAATTCCTACATTAATTTTATATGGGGTTTTATCTTTACTAAAACGCGCGTCTTTATGGATTCTCATTAAACTACCGCCGACTTTTTTATCTGATGCGACAAAATGGCTAGAAACCTCAGCAAGTGGTGCTTGCATTTGCCTAATGAAATCTAAAGCGGGCTCTCTTACGTATTCCTCATACTGTGATTTATGGTCGTTAAACCAGTCTCTATTATTGTTTTGATCAAGCAGAGCAAGAAATTCGAATGTTTTTTTACTAAACATAGGTCACCTAAACACTCTTTATTTTTAAAACTTAATGTTATGCTAATGCGCATAAAACTCAACGCCTAAGGACATAAAATGACACAACACTTTGATTATATTGCAATCGGTGGTGGCAGTGGTGGTATTGCCTCTGCAAATAGAGCGGCAATGCGTGGCGCTAAAGTAGCACTTATAGAAGCAAAACACATGGGCGGCACGTGTGTAAACGTGGGCTGTGTACCTAAAAAAGTAATGTGGCACGGTGCTCAGGTTGCTGAAGCAATTAATTTATATGCCCCAGATTACGGCTTTAATGTTGAAGTTAAAGGCTTTGATTGGAGCAAGTTAGTAGAAAGCCGTGAAGCCTATATAGGCCGAATTCATAAAGGTTATGACAGTGGCCTTGCTAGCAATGGCGTTACTGTAATCAAAGGCTTTGCTAAATTTGTAGATAATAAAACAGTTGAAGTAAACGGCAAGCACTACACAGCCGACCATATATTAATTGCAGTAGGTGGACGCCCAAGCATTCCGCATATTGAAGGTGCTGAACACGGTATCGATTCAAATGGCTTTTTTGAGCTAAAAGAGCAACCTAAGCGCGTTGCAGTAATAGGCGCAGGCTACATAGCCGTTGAGCTTGCTGGTGTATTACATGGTTTAGGTACTGAAACACATTTATTTGTTCGTAAGCATTCTCCACTTCGTAACTTTGACCCATACATAGTTGAAACCCTTGTTGATGTTATGGCTGCCGAAGGCCCTACTCTTCATACAGAATCTGTACCTCATAAATTAGTTAAAGAAGATGATGGCTCTGTAACGCTACATTTAGATAATGGTAAAACTCATAACGTTGACCAAGTAATTTGGGCCATTGGCCGCCAGCCAACAACAGATGCAATTAATGTAGCTGCTGCCGACGTAGAAGTTAACAGCGATGGTTTTGTTAAAGTTGATGAGTTTCAAAATACCACAGCTAAAAACGTTTATGCTGTTGGTGATATTATCGAAAACGGTATTGAACTTACGCCTGTAGCAGTTAAAGCAGGGCGTACTTTATCAGAACGCTTATTTAATAAAGAACTACCTGATGATTTAAAAATGGATTACAGCCTAGTTCCTACTGTTGTATTTAGTCACCCACCAATTGGTACTATTGGCCTTACTGAACAAGAAGCTATTTCTCAATACGGCGAAGAAAACGTTAAGATTTACCAATCTGGTTTTACAGCTATGTACACAGCGGTAACTAAACATCGCCAACCTTGTAAAATGAAGCTTGTATGTGCCGGCCCAGACGAAAAAGTAGTTGGCCTACATGGTATTGGTTTTGCGGTTGATGAAATGATTCAAGGTTTTGCAGTTGCCATGAAAATGGGCGCTACTAAAGCTGATTTTGATGCCGTTGTTGCGATTCACCCAACAGGTTCTGAAGAGTTTGTTACTATGCGCTAGGCGCTAAACTCTAAGCGCTCAATTATAAAAAGCCCTTGTTAAGTAATTAGTAAGGGCTTTTTAATGCTTGTTATATTTTGCACAATAAACCACTTAAAACGTCACATTAAAAACATCGATTCAACATTAAAAAAACATCTAAGCCATTATTTTAAAAGCAAAAATTTTAGACCAATAAAAAGGTTAAAAGTTTAAATTTTGTTTTGGCTTTAAAGCATTTTAACGATTAGAATCCCGCGCATTTATAGTTTCTCTTGGTTATTTATGTTTTTACTGCGATCTTTTATTTATTTATTATGCCTAGCGGGTGTTGCTCATTTAATTCAACTTGAAGGGTTTGAATTAAAACAGGATGCACTTTACAGTGAAGAAACTCTTACCGAACATATGCAAGATGTTTTAACTTTTTTAAGCTGTATTTTATTTTTTTACGCTTCGCGAATTAACTTTCAACTCAAAATACCGGCTGTATTACTAGCTGCGTTATCGGCAATGATGTTTGTGAGAGAGTTTGATACCTACCTCGACTTATACTTTTTTGATGGCGCTTGGCAAAGTATCGTCTATTCAATTTTAGCTGGCGTGTTTGTTTATTTAATAACAAACAGAGGAAGTATTTTTAACGCTTTAAAAGCCTATAGCCTCACTCCTAGTTATGGAATTTGCTTATCAGGCATGGTTACTTTACTCGCATTTTCGCGAATGATGGGCAAAGGCGCATTTTGGCATTCAGTAATGGGTGATGACTATGTACGTGCGGTAAAAAACATTGTTGAAGAAGGTATAGAAACGCTTGGCTATACTTTGATTTTTATTTCAGCCATTGAGCTTGTACTCATATGCCGAAAAAGAATGGCTAAAAATCACAAGCATTGCACTGATCAAGTAACTCAATAACGTAGCTAAATTTTTTATTGGTTACTTTTTTTACACTAAATTTGCTAATTGGTTTAATAAATCAATATACTGAGCCTGTTTTTATCAACTCACGTTTAATTGGATACCATGACTAAAGATATATTGCTGCATCCGTTTCTTCTTTCAATTGTAATGATCACAATTGCATTTGTACTAAAAGTGCTTGTTGATAAGCTTGCTAAAAGTCGCGCAGAAAAAAAAGAAAAAGACATCCGTTACATCGCACACAATATTAAGCACTTTATTAATTTTGTAATGATGATATCGCTGCTATTTGTGTGGTCGACCGAAATTCAAAACTTTGCACTTTCTATTGCTGCTTTTGCCGTGGCGATTGTACTTGCAACGCGTGAGTTTATTCAGTGTGTAATAGGCTTTTTTTACCTCGTAACAACTCGCCCGTTTAGAGTGGGTGATTGGATACAAGTAGGTGATTACTTTGGTGAAGTAGCTGAAACGGATTGGATAAAAACAACCATGCATGAAATTGATATACATACTTATCAATTTTCAAGAAAAACCATATACATACCTAATAATAAGCTGATTACCAGCTCTATTAAAAACTTAAATTTTGTAAAACGCTTTGTTACACATCATTTTATTATTGTCCGAAGAGAGAGCTTTAACCCTTACCCTATTCACGACACACTCACTGAGCAAGCTAAACTGTACTGCGAAGAGTTTCAAGAAGTAGCAAGCCGTTATAATTCGATGATTGAGCGTAAACTTGATGCAAAAATATCTGGCCCAGAGCCGGTAATTCACTTTGGTACAACCGATTTAGGTGAATTTAAAGCAAGCTTTACCTTGTTTTGCCCGACAGAAAAAGCGCTTGAGATAGAGCACAAATTAACAGAGTGCTTTTTTGCGTTATGGTACAAAGAGGCTGAAAAAAATAAAGAAGGTGAAGGAGAGGCATAAACCTCGCCTACACAAAGTAAAAATACAAATCGTAGGTGCGAATTTATTTCGCGCTCTATTTCTAAGTCTGTATTTAAAAAGCGAGGTATAAAACCTCACCTACCCAAAGTAAGAATGCAAATCGTAGGTGCGAATTTATTTCGCGCCCTATTGCGTGAGCGTATATTTAAAAGGCGAGGTGTAAAACCTCACCTACAATAAACATCAAGCACGTAGGTAGGAATTCACTTCGCGCTTGAGTAATATTTAAGCTGTACCACCGACCGTTAACTGATCAATTTTAAGGCTTGGTTGGCCTACGCCTACCGGTACGCTTTGACCATCTTTACCACAAACACCAACACCTTTATCAAGTGCTAAGTCGTTACCAACCATAGATATTTGCTGCATTACTTCTGGTCCATTACCAATAAGCGTTGCGCCTTTAATTGGTTGGGTAATTTTACCATTTTCGATTAAATACGCTTCTGATGCGCTAAATACAAACTTACCTGAGGTTATATCAACTTGTCCGCCGCCAAAGTTAGGCGCGAATACCCCTTTTTTAACTGAGCTTATAATATCTGCTTGACTGTGCTCACCACCTAACATGTAGGTGTTAGTCATGCGAGGCATTGGTAAATGCGCATAAGACTCACGACGTGCGTTACCGGTAGGATTTACACCCATTAAACGCGCGTTTAGCTTATCTTGCATATAGCCTTTTAAAATACCGTTTTCGATAAGTACGTTGTAAGCGGCTGGTGTGCCTTCATCATCAACATTAAGTGACCCACGGCGATCAGCCATGGTGCCATCATCAACAACAGTACACAGCTCAGATGCTACTTTTTGGCCCACTTTACCACTAAACGCAGACGCGCCTTTGCGGTTAAAGTCGCCTTCAAGTCCATGCCCTACTGCTTCGTGTAAAAGCACGCCAGGCCAACCATTACCAAGTACAACTTCCATCGTGCCTGCAGGTGCATCAATAGCTTCAAGGTTTACTTTAGCTTGGCGTACAGCTTCTTCAGCAAATTCCATCCAACGTGGTTTACCATCAACAAGCTCTTTAAAGTAACCATAATCTAAACGTGCACCACCACCTGCGCCACCGCGTTCACGGCGACCATTTTTTTCAAGCAGCACTGAGCAGTTTAAACGAATAAGCGGGCGAATATCGGTGGCAAACGTACCATCACTTGCTGCGATTAATACTTCTTCGTATACCGCTGACATTGAGCTAATTACTTGCTCTGCATCGGGTGCTAGTTCACGAATATAGTTTTCAAGTTCGCGTAATAAACTCACCTTGTCGGTATCGCTCATACTCGAAATTGGCTGATGCGCTGCAAACTGCTCTTTAGCTTTAACATCACTAAATACTTTAATCGCTCTATCTTCGCCAGCATCTGCGATGCTACGAGCCGCTGTAGCCGCTTTATTAAGTGCTTCAAGATTTATTGCATCAGAGTAAGAAAAACCTGTTTTTTCGCCGCTTACAGCACGTACACCAACGCCACGCTCAACGTTATAAGAGCCTTCTTTAACTAAGCCGTCTTCAAGCACCCATGATTCGTGGTGGCTTGATTGAAAATATAAATCGGCGTAATCCACTTTATGCTGATGTATGTAAGCGAGCGTTTTTTCGAGCTCTTCTCTATTTAGCTGGCTGTCTTGTAGTAAATGCTGTTCAACCGAATTCATAATAAATGCTCTCTAAATCGTTGATGAGACTGCACGGGCATATCTCGTCTAATTTTTTGTAACTGGTCTAAATCTGCGTTGCAGCTTATAAAACCGGTGCCTGTTGGCAATTCACTCAGGGTATTGCCCCAAGGTGAAATAATAATACTGTGGCCATATGTTTGTCGGCCATTTTCATGTGTACCGTACTGAGCAGCTGCAACTACATAACATTGTGTTTCTATTGCGCGAGCTGCTAATAGCGGTTGCCAATGCGCTTGCCCTGTAGGGACTGTAAATGCACTGGGTACTAAAATAATATCGGCGCCTTGGCGTACTAGTTCGTTAAATAAGCCACTAAAGCGCAGATCATAACATACTGTTAAGCCAATTTTACCAAAGGGAGAATCAATAACCACTACATCGCGACCTGCTTGGGTAAAATCTGACTCTCGATAGCTACCAGTTTTATCATCAACGGTTACATCAAATAAATGTATTTTGTTATACGTTGCAACCAGCTCGCCTTGATTATTATATAAGTGCGATGCTGCGTAATACTTATGTTCGTTAAATGGCTCAGGCATTGTGCCTGCATTTAACCAAATATTATGGTGTTGGCACAATTCACTAAGTTGTAATTTGTATTGATCAACTTGCTTAGCAACACGTAACGTATCGTTACCACTTTTACTAAACACTAAAAAAGCTTCTGGCAAGCAAACAAGTAATGGTCTTGTTGCTGGCAGAGTTTTAAGTGCGCGCTTTAAGCTTGCTATGTTGTCATCAGGGCTTAGCCCTGAACACATTTGTAGGGCAACTATTGTGGGTGTGCTTATGCTTGCTGTTTTGTTCATTGCATTACTGTTACTTGAGCATCTTTAAGTTTTAAATCGACTGATGCTTGTGGCTGATTTTGCGCAGCTTGAGGTAGTGTAACTTCACGACTTTTTCTGTCGAGTTCTTGAACAATAGGATCGTTCATTTTACCCGTTACTTTAAAATTGATCTCTGAGATGACGCGCGCAGAATGAATAACTTTATCAAGTGCTAAAGCAGCAAGCCCTGTTACTGGATTAACCATCCACGCAACTATAACCGGAATGCTTGAGGTTACTTGTGGCGCTACAGCAAGGTCGTAATCTATATCTAGCGTGTTTAAATTTGCATAACCTTTAATGGTTAAATCGGCGGGTACGCCGTCCATTTTAGTATCTTTAGTGTAAGCGATACCGTTTTCTAACTGCATAGAGCCTTGCATGCTGTTATAAAAAAAGCCCTTTGAAAATACATCTCTAAAATCAAGTTTCAGTTTGCGTACGAGTGAATCAAGGCTCAACAGCGAAAATACGCGTGCACCACCATCACTTATTTCAGTTAAGTGACCTTCCCCTAAATCCCAAGTAACTTCACCACTTAAAGTTTTCACATCAAAGTCATAAGGTGCAGCTTGCCAAGTAAGATCATAATTTAGATCAGCTTTAGAATCCTTAATTGCAGAGGTAATATCAAACTCGCCAAACAACGCGCCTATATCATCACTTTTAAGCTCACCACTTAGCGTTGTTAAGCCATTTTGCCATAGCCCTTTAGTGCGCAATACATGATCTCCTTTATCGATTACAAGTTCTGATATCGATAAGCGCTCGCCATCACCTAATAATGACGCACTCACTTTATCAAGCTGATAGCGATCAATTTTGCAGTCACTACATTCAAACTCAATGGCAGGTATTTTAGTAAGCCAGCTCAAGTCTTCCTCAGGAAGTACATCTGTTATTTCAATCAATTGCTCGCTAGGCTGTGCAAAATTAAGCCTTAAGTAATCGGCATTAATTCGTATAGGCTGGCTAGGTTGTGATGTAGGAATAAAAACCCCAGCTCTAAGTTCTTTAGCATTTAGCTTTAGGTATAAATCGTCTTTTGATGGTGCTAAACGCATTTCAAAATCATTAAAGATGATGTTACTCGCATCAAGCATACCTATATTTGCGACCACCTCATTAAGCGGTGGCATAATCCCTTTTGATTTTTTATCTGGGCTTGATGTACCTGCTTTAATTATTTGATCTATCAGATCAAACCAAGGCACTAATTCACTCTGCTCAAGATTTATATTTACGCTTAAGTCTTTTTGGTTTAATCCTAAATCTTGTTTTCCGAGCACAAAATGGACATTACTAAACTGTGATTTTCCATTTTCTAAAATAGCATTAAAGTAAAACTGTTGATTAGCGTTTGCTGTAATGAGATTAGAAATATCATCACCTTGAACTACTGCATCAAGCGCCCACATTTGTTCGCTATTTTTATTATAAGGTGCGGGTAAGTTACTCGTTAAGCCAAGTAGTTCTGAGTTTACCTGTGCACGGTAATTAAAGCCTTGTTCGGTAAAATTAAGTACTAAACCAATATCAACATCGCTTTGCCCGCTTAAATAATTTTTTAATATACCTTGTCCACTGTCAATTAATGTATCGGCGTCAATTTTGGCGTTTATATCTATGTTTGCTTGGTAATTTTTAGCATCACTTTTGCTGCTGTAATTAATATTTAGCGGCATGCCCAACCACTTCGCAGTCGCATTTTTAAGTGTGATGTTGTCGTTTTTAAAATTAAGCTCGCCAGTTAAGTTTTTAAGCTCAATACCTGGCGTTGCTATAAATACTGGCAAGTCATTTAAATTAACTTTGCCGCTAACACTGGCTCCGCCTTTAAACTTAGAGCCTACTAAAAGCTCAATACTGGCATCGGCTTCGCCTTTGCCCTGTACAACTTTAAAAATTTCAGCAAGAGGTTTGGCAATAGGTGTCGCTGCAAAAAAGTCATGTAACTTTTCCATCTCTGCTTTTTTATCAATTTGCACAATAAGTTCATCAGCATTCATTAAATCTGCAATGCTCACCTGTACACTATTACCAATATCTAAATTAACCAACTTGCCTTGCTGGCTATATATGTCCATCCGCTCATTAGCAAAATGTAGCTGTACATTAGCATTAGTGACCGCAGGCCAATCAGGGTCAAACTCATAGGTTGCATTGTCTATTTGTGCTAATACATCAAACTGACCACTACCATCAGTAAATGGGAAACCAGACAAAGGCCCTGCAAATAAGACCTGTGCTTTAGATACTTCTCCGCCTTTAATTGCACCATTTAAATAGCTAATAAGTTCAGAGCTCATCGCTTTTAATGGGAAGTAATGACCTGCAATATTGGCATCTGGAGCGAACGCTTCTGCGTAAAGATCTAATCGAGGATCATCTGTTAGGCTAATTTGTAATTCTGCAGCAAGAGTAACTTCATCATTATCAAACCAGATATTGTCACTACTTATATGCCAGCCATCATCTCGCTTAGCTAAATCTAGCTCTACATTTAGCTGATTATAATTTATGTCGTTACTAAAGCTTTCGCCTGTAACTAATGTGCCGTTTTCACCAAATAAATTTATTCGACCACTACTTTGATTAAGTAAACCACTTACTCTAAGTTCTTGTGCTGCAGGTACCGACCTTAATTCTTGCCAACCAATATTGTCAGCCTCAAACCATAATTGCCATTGCTGTGCATTAGAAAAATTTAAATAAGCTTGATCTATTTGCCCGCTAGGTTGGCGCTCTAAAAATGGTTCAAGTGCATTAAAATTACTTAGCCCTGCTAGGTTACTCAGTAATTCAAAATCAACTTGGTGGAGCCACACTTTATTTTGCGACCCTAGTTGAGCTTCAAACTCTAAACTTGGCCATGCTTTATCGTTACTATTAAATGTTAAACCAGTGCTTTTTAAGTGCCAGCTATTTTGTTCTGGATATAAATGGAATCCACCTTCACTCAGGCTGACTTGTTGGCTTTGCTCTTCTCGCTGCCAACGCACAAAGCTTGGTAGCCACTGCATTTTTATATCGCTTACAAGGCCTTTATCTAGTTTTAGCCAGGCTTGTAAATTAATATCGCTATGCAGTTGTTGCTTTTGCGTATTTATATATTGTGCTAACCAGTTAGATACATCGACCTTATTAGCCTGCACATAAATGTCGCCCGCAACTTGCTCTAGGGTATCGCCAGTAAGCGCAATGCGCGCATCAAAGTCACCAACCGAAATACCCGGCAGTGCTAAGCTCCCACTACCAAGATGCTGCTCATCTTCATTTTGCCAAACAATATTTTTGAGAAGTAACTTACGTTCTTTACCATCTTCTAAAATAAAGTTAATACTGGAATTTTCTATTGCAAAATGACCCGTTTTACCCAAAAACAGTTCTTCAATTAGCTCTTTTTGCTCAAAAGAAACTTCGTCGTTGTCACCGGTTTTAAATAAGTTGGTGATATTTACACTGGTATGAAAACCATTAATAACAAAATAATTAGATCTAAGTTGCAGTGCTTTTAAGCTTTCCCATAGGTTTAGCTCTAAGCTGGTTTTAGCAATGGTGAGTGATATTGGTGCGGTTTCGTTATCTTTAAACGATAAATTTTCTAGCACTAATGCAGGACCACTGCCCTGCCAACTAGCTGATATTTCACCGATAGATAAGCTTATTTCAAACTTTTCGTGTAAATAGCTTTCTATGTCACCTTTGTATTCGTTTGCATACGGGAGGGTATATTTTAAAATTGAAACAATAACGGCCAGTAATACCAAAATTATGGCGCAGGTCTGCCATAACTTTCTAAAACAAAAAAAACAGACCGCTTTTGCTTTCATTACATCATTACCACATCAAACTGTTCTTGGCTGTATAAGCTCTCTGTTTGAATATTGACTTGCTTACCAATAAATAGTTCAAGCTCAGCAAGGTTATGATACTCATCGTTTAGTAGGGCCTCACTTACCGCAGGCGCTGCATACACCATAAACTTGTCCGCTGCGTATGCTCGGTTAACACGTACTATTTCACGTAGTATTTCGTAGCAAACCGTTTCAACTGTTTTTTGCGAACCACGACCGGAGCATGCAGGGCATACATCACATAAAATATGCTCTAAGCTTTCGCGTGTACGTTTACGCGTCATTTCAACAAGGCCAAGCGCTGAAAGCCCATTAATATTCGTTTTAGTGCGATCTTTTGCAAGGGCTGCTTCAAGTGAATGAAGCACCCGTCGCTTATGATCTTCACTTACCATATCGATAAAGTCGATAATGATAATACCGCCTAAGTTACGCAGCCTGAGCTGGCGGGCAATTGCAGAGGTTGCTTCTACGTTGGTATTAAAAATGGTTTCTTCTAAATTACGATGCCCTACAAATGCGCCAGTATTAACATCAACAGTCGTCATTGCTTCTGTTTGGTCAATAATTATATAACCACCCGATTTTAGCGTAACTTTACGGTGTAGTGCTTTTTGAATTTCGTTTTCAACGTCAAACAAGTCAAATATAGGCCGCTCGCCTGGGTAGTATTCAAGCACTTGAGAAAGCTGTGGAACAAACTCTTCAGTAAATAACTTTAGCTCTTCATGAGTAAGTTTAGAGTCAACGCGAATGCGCTCCATATCTTCGCCTACGTAGTCACGTAGGGTTCTAAAGGCAAGCGTTAAGTCTTCATGTAGAATACTGGCTTTACTGGTTTTTTTGCGACGAGCTGTAATTTTTTCCCATAGTTTTCTTAAAAAACCGGCATCGTGTCGTAATTCTGCTTCGCTAGCGCCTTCGGCTGCTGTGCGAACAATAAAACTGCCATTTTCATCGCCATATTCTGCGACTATTTTTTTAAGGCGCGAGCGCTCTTCTTCAGTTTCAATACGCTGACTAACCCCTACGTGGGTCGCATCTGGCATAAACACTAAATAACGAGAAGGAATAGTAATATCAGTGGTAAGTCTTGCGCCTTTAGTGCCTAGCGGATCTTTTACCACTTGCACCATAATGTACTGGCCTTGACGAACTAACTCTCTAATATCTTGTACTTTTTTTATTGGTACGTCGTCTACGCCTTCAACAATAGAGGCACTATTTACAATATCGGATGCATGCAAAAATGCAGCTTTTTCAAGGCCGATATCAACAAAAGCAGCCTGCATACCCGGAAGTACACGGCTTATTTTTCCTAAGTAAATATTGCCTACAATACCTAGATTACCGATTCGCTCTAGCTGTATTTCTTGCAGTACACCGTTTTCTATTAGGGCAACACGGCTTTCGCTCGGTGTGACATTGATCAGTAATTCTGTACTCATGTTACCTTCTTAAGAATGTTTTTAATAATTGTTCGGTTTCATATAAAGGTAAGCCTACAACAGAAAAATAGCTACCCGCAATGTGAGTTACAAAGCGGCCGCCTAAACCTTGGATACCGTAGCCACCGGCTTTATCTTGTGGCTCACCTGACTCCCAATAAGCATTAATTTCTTCATCTGTTAAGGTTTTAAAAGTAACATCTGTGCTTACAACACAGCTAAGCACATCATTTTGCGTCGCAAATGCAACTGCGGTAAGAACTTGATGCGTGTTACCTGACAGGCGTTTTAATGTGTTTGTAAAATCGTTTTTATCACGAGGTTTACCCAGTGATTCGTTGTCGATAACAACCACGGTATCACTACCAAGCACAGGACGATCAGTATATCCAAGCTCAACACCGCTTTGTGCTTTTAAGCGCGCTAAACGCTCAACAAGAGCTCTAGGTTGCTCGTTTGGAAGTGGGCTTTCATCTGCATCAACACTAAACTGTGTAAATTCGACACCTAATTGGCTTAATAACTCTTTACGGCGGGGAGAGGCTGATGCCAAATATATTGAGGTAGTCATTACCTGATCCTAAAATGTCTGCGATATTTACGAAGCAGTAAAAAAACCCAAAACCAGCTAACCATTCCGGTTGCTACTGGCCATAAATACTGTGGATTAAAGTAAACATCTAACAAAAAATGATTTAGCCAAAATTGCATTAAATGGTACAGCGTTAAAAATAAACCAACTAATAAGCTTTGTTGCCAAAGCGAAAAGTTACGAATTTTTTGAAAGTTACTTGCGGTTATAAATATACATACTGAGAATGTAAGCGAGTTCACACCTAGTGGTGAGCCAGATGCTAAATCTATTAATAAACCAACAACCCATGCAGTACCAATATTTAAACGATGCGGTACTGCCAATGACCAATACATAAGTACAAGTAAAACCCAATCAGGCCTAAATGGTTCAAATGAAAATGGCAGTGGCATTAGTGCCATTATTAACGCAAAAAAGATGCTTAGCGCAATTAACAATGAATAACGGTTAATCATCGCTGATTTGCTCCTGTTGATTACGCCATAAAATAACCAGCAAACGAATGCGATCTAACTGTGCAATAGGTTCTGCAAAAACTTGTGCAAATGGGCGGCCTTCATCACGATTTATTTCGGTTACTACAGCCACAGGGTATCCTTCAGGAAATGTGCCACCTAAACCTGATGTAACAAGTACATCGCCAATTCGCACATCTAAACTGTGTGGAACGTGCGAGAGCTTAACGACGTTAATTTTACCTATGCCTTCAACAACCGTTCGTACATCGTTACGAAGTATACGCACAGGTGTAGCATGTGTGGTGTCGGTCATTAGTAGCACGCGTGAAGTTGTTGAACCAACCTTTGTGAGCTGCCCTACTACACCCATTTCATCAATTACAGCTTGGCCTTCACTAAGCCCGTCAGTAGTACCACGGTTAATAACAACCTGATGACTATACGGGTTTGAATGTACAGAAAGTACTTGAGCAATAATTTTACGATTTGATTGCTTCGCAGATGAGCCCAATAAGGCGCGCAGTTTTTGATTTTCTCTGGCTAGAAATTGATACTGCTGAAGTTGCTCGCTTTGTAGCATTTGCTTTTTTTTCAGCGCTTCGTTTTCAGTAAGAAGCTGATCCCGCGTATGCAGGCTTTTAGCACTTAAGCTAAATAATTCGTAGGGTAAATTAGCAACATAGATTAGTGGGCTAACTAGAGTATTAAGGCTGGTACGAACAACGGTACCACCTTGCGTATATCTGTCTCCAACTATGAGTACGATACTCAAAAGCACTGCGACAAAAAGTCGCAGTTGCAAAGAGACTGTGCGTCCAAACATTAATTTCATTAGTCGTAACTAAAAACGTCACCACCATGAACATCGATCATTTCTAATGCTTTACCACCACCACGCGCAACACACGTAAGTGGATCATCAGCGACAACAACCGGAATACCCGTTTCTTCCATTAATAAACGGTCTAAATCTTTTAACAATGCACCACCGCCAGTAAGTACCATGCCGTGCGCAGAGATATCTGATGCCAGCTCTGGTGGTGATTGCTCAAGCGCAACCATTACTGCACTCACAATACCCATTAACGGCTCTTGTAGAGCTTCTAGGATTTCGTGTGAGTTAAGCGTGAATGAACGCGGGACACCTTCTGCAAGGTTACGGCCACGTACTTCAATTTCGATTGGTTCATCAGTTTTAAACGCAGAGCCAATTTGATGCTTAATATTTTCAGCTGTCGCTTCACCAATTAAGCTACCAAAGTTACGGCGAACATAATTAATGATAGCTTCGTCAAACTTATCACCACCAATACGAACAGATGATGAGTAAACAACACCGTTAAGTGAAATAATAGCAACTTCAGTTGTACCGCCACCAATATCAACAACCATAGAACCTGTTGCTTCTGATACTGGTAAACCTGCGCCAATAGCTGCTGCCATTGGTTCTTCGATTAAGTAAACTTCACGAGCACCAGCACCCATTGCAGATTCACGTATTGCACGTTTTTCTACTTGAGTAGCCCCACACGGCACACAAATTAGTACACGCGGACTTGGGCGCATAAAGTTATTGTTATGCACTTGCTTAATGAAGTGTTGTAACATTTTTTCAGTTACATAAAAATCAGCAATTACACCGTCTTTCATTGGACGGATTGCTTTAATATTTCCCGGTGTACGACCTAGCATTTGTTTTGCTTCTGTACCTACAGATGCAACACTTTTAGGTCCACCAGCGCGTTCTTGGCGAATAGCAACAACAGAAGGTTCGTTTAATACAATACCTTCTTCTTTTACATAAATTAGGGTATTGGCTGTACCCAAGTCGATCGATAGATCGTTAGAAAAAATACCACGGAGTTTTTTAAACATGAGGCTGGATGACCTTTGAAATACGTTCTTATATTAGCTGCCTCACTTTAACATGCTCAACTATATGAGCAATATAAAGCGCAGCGCCTTTGTGAATTTGTGAATTTGTGAAAAAAGGAAGCAAAGCTTCCTTAATTGAGTTTATCGTTCGCGAACTAAGCGAAAACCAATGTAGTTAGATCTAAAATCAGGCGCTAATATTAAACGCGTAGATGCACGAGCAAGGCTTGGTGCAAAGTTCCACGCTCCGCCTCTTACTGCTACATCAGACTCACCTGATTCTTTATCGGTCCATTCCCATACATTGCCTACGGTATCGTATAATCCAAATGCATTTGGAGAAAAAGAACCTACTGGTGATGCACGTCTGTTTGACCATTCACTACCACACCAACCACAGTTAGCTAGGTTTTTACCAATTTCGTTACCCCAAGGGTATTCTGTTTCAGTTCCTGCGCGTGCTGCGTATTCCCACTCAACTTCGTTAGGTAAACGAAATTGCTGTCCTGTTTGACCCGATAACCACTCAGCGTAAGCTTTTGCATCGTTATAAGTTAAACATACAGCAGGAAAGTCACTGCCTTGCTCAAAACCAGGATTACGCCAATTTAAATTTGCTTCCCATACTGGTTCGCCATTTAAATAATACGCACACCCTTTATTTTTTTCCGCTTGAGTTTTATAACCTGTATTTGCTACAAACTTTTCGTAGGCACCTACGGTTACTTCTTTACTTTGCATAGCGAAAGAATTTGCTATTACTTTTTCAATTACTGGACGTTCATTAGCTAAACCATTGCCATTGATATCGCCCATTTTAAATTTGCCTGCAGGAATAACGACAACCGGCGTTTCAACGTTTGCATTTAATACATTAACGTTTTCACTAACCTGGCGTGTTGTTACTTCTGGTTGCTCTCGAGTATAGGTCGGTGCAGCAATCGACTTAGGCTTTTTTACCAAATTTGCATTAATTGTTTGTGCTTTATTCAAATCAACACGTGCTTGATAAGGTTTATAACCAAGTTTACGTATTTCAATGTTGTGAATACCCGGCGGTAAACGTGTGATCAAGCGTGTTGAGCCAAAGCTTACACCATCGATAAACACTTCATCGTCGTATACGTTTGATCGTAATGTCAGCTCTATTGATTGATCCTTCTTCTTATTAAGGATAGAAGGGTAATCTTTTTTCGCCGATGCAGGTTTAACTGAATAATCACGTACTGGCTGCTTTTCTAAACGAGAAACCGACACCGTGTTGCTATTATCCGCGCTATTACTGAATGTTAACTGACTATCGGTAAATGTATTGTTATACGCGGGTTGATAAGCCGCGGTAAGTGGCGTGCCGTACTCAGAACAATAACGATTGTCTATACTTAATAAGCTACATAAACGGCTACTATTAACTTCACCGCGCATGGTTACGCTTAAATTAACGTTGTAGTTACCTTGGCCGCTAAATGCACTGTTAACTACATGGCTACTTAATATTTGTACTTGAGCGCCCGCCAAATTACGTTTTGGCTCAACAATGCGCTCTTCTGTTAAGTTTGCAAATATTTGATCTACAAAGCGTTTAGTTGCTTTTTGTAGCCCCATTTGCTGACCGCGTTGCTCACACGCCGCTAGCGTTTCTGTTCGCTTACAGTTAATCGTATGGTTAACTTCAAGCGTGCCTTCACGTGTAAACTCGTTACGTAAACGCTCTACTCTGGCTGTAGTTAACTGCTCTTTTAAACTTTCTAAAGTATTTAAAAGCGTATGCTTAGCAACACGAATTTGCTCTATATCTTTACGGTGGGATGCAATTGCCGCCAACTGCATAGAAATATCATCTTTGTTTTGCTTATGATCAATCACCGCTTTTTGATAGCGTGATTGAGCCGCACTAATATTAATAGTGGGATCGTCAATTAAACGACGGTACATTTCGTTCATCGCATCGAGCGCTTGGTTTTTTTCTTTATCTAGCTCTGTAGAACGAGAACGAAGTAGCTCTAGTTGATTTTGTAACTGACTTTCTTCTTTAAGATGTTTTTCAAGTATTCTTGTCGAGTTATCGTATTCTGTCTGTTTAACACTAATCTCTGACTCAATTCCAGTTACTGTAGCTGTGTCTTGTGCAAATGCACTACTAGCTAACAAACTAGCTGAAATTAACAGAGATAAAGGAGTAATTCGCATATATTCCAGTCCCAAAAAGCGGCAATTATTTGGTCGTTATTATTTTTTATAATTAAAACCTTATGCTATGTACTTGCAGCACAAAACACAAGCTTTGTTCAATTATTATCTTAGTTTACAACTATTCGCGTGTTTCACGCCAGTAAATAACCCGATCATTTCCTCGAAAGCGTCCAAATTGTAAAATAGTACGAGGATCAAGCTGTGTTTCATCCCCCTGCCAATCCCACTTTAACCAATCATAAGTATTATATTCTAAGGTAAATTCACCCAAACCATTTGGCTGTGCATAAATACCATTGTTTGCCGGATACACTCCCGCCTCTAACTGGCCAGATACACCCGTTCCATATTCATAGGCTAACTGCGGGCTGTTAGGTGATATTTGAGTGATTTGGGTATGATCAAATACACTACAGTTATCTTCTGCGTTATTTACAAATCCACTGCCGTTGTAATACTGAGCCTGCATAGGAATAAGTAAAGGGTCGAGATCGGAGCCTGCGTTATTACCAAGGACTAAGCGTCCAAATTTAAACTCTATTGGTAATGTATTTAGTCTTACGCTATTACAGCCACCCGAGCATGCTGCTTGTGTATTAGGTTTATCATTTGCATCAATGAGCGTTGCTCCTTCTATGTTAGAAAGCGTTGCCATTAAACTCACCATAGCAAACGGTCCATCTGCTTGCCCTACACCTAATCTTTCGAGTGTCGTGTTAAGTTGGCTCATTTGCCACTGGCCGTCGCTTATATCTCCCCAGTTATTATTTCCTAGGTTTACTAATCTGCTAGCAAAATTAGTTGCGGGTACATAGTTAGCTACTTCATTATTTTCGGCATTAATGGCTACACTGGACTTATCAAAGCCCTCTTTATAATTAGCCATTAGCTCACCATTTTGATTTAGCGCTTGTACTGTAAAGCCAAGTTCAAAAGGTTGATCAAGGTAAGTTAAATTACTGCCGTATTGCGTGCATTGTGCGGCAGCTTGAACCCCCACTACCTGAAACTGCGAAGGTGCAAAACGACCAATATTATATAATTCACCTTTTACATCTCCCTCGCCAAAGTAATCTGCATCTTGCAGACCTGCTGTTAAATCAATGATGCCAACTTGGTCGTAATTATACTGCGATATAGATTCACTCAAACTGCCTGTGTCACTAAAGGCAACAGTGCTCATCGCTTCAAGCGTACCTTGAACGCCTGGCGTAGGCGCTTTAAGTAATGCCTCTACAAGTGGTTGCTCTGTAATAAAGTGCTTGGCAATGGTGTTATTTGTTATATTGCTGTAGTTATCTGGGTAACCATCGTTGTTAGTGTCTTGCCCTGTTTGCCATTGCACCGCATTCATCTTTAAATCAAATGCTTCGCCAGTTAATCTAAATAAACTCCCATTGGCATCTGCTGCATAGCCATCACTTGCAACTTCTATCGCTAATCCAAATGGCTTTACAACATACTCATTTGAACTCCCCGTTAGATTTACTGATAAATTAGTGACTGGGTCTAAAATTAAATTGGTATTTACATTTAAACTCAACTTTCCTGCGTCGGGATAATTTATAACAATCGGGGCTTTAGACTCACTATCAAAGTTTAGCGTGAACGATTTAGCTGCTTGCTCGACCGCAAAGGTATTATTGTTGTTACTAAGTGAAACCGTATCAGAACAACTTGCACCAGCACTGCATGTATACGATAAATCTAAGCTTACATCACCACCAGCGGGAAATGCAGCTTCGCATACGCCCGTAGTGGTATTTGTTTTTACCGCTTGAATAGATAGCGCTTTTGCATTAAATCCAGTATTTGAAGGCTTTGCTGATAACTGAGTAGGAATTGTAGTATTTCCATCTGTATCATTATTAAAAATAAATCCAGCATCAGAAAACGTAACTTTACAGCCACTCAAACCAACATTATTACCACCGATATAACAACGAAGAGGTGCAGAAGGATCAGCAGTGTTATATCCAAATGTAACACTGCCTGTGGTGCGTTTAGCAAATTCGACAACCGCTGATCCTGTAAAATTAATATTCTCCCCCGTAACCCAACTTTGCTGACCACTATTATCTGGAGAAAGGTTTAAACTAGACGGCTCAGCAAATAATAAATCGCAGGCATCATTAGCGCAGGCTGTGAGTGTCATCTCTTTAGCTTCACACATTAGAGCATTGTTATCGCTTATTGTTAAACGATAATGATCCAGTGTTTCTGGTGTATAAATGCCACAAAAACCAGGGATACTTTCGGGTACTGGTAGAGCGTCAAACGTTGAGCTCCCTTCGGTAATAATTTGAGTAGCCGATGTAATTGACCCCTGATACGTTACATTTTGTGCGATTCTTACCTCACCAGTGGCAACAATATAGGCCGCAATATTGGCATCGGCTGCAATAGCAATCGCACCATCAACATAAATAGCTAAATACGCGCCGGTTTCGACCACTATACTTGTTTTACCTATATTCAAAAATGAAGTTGATAATAGTGAGGTTGTGTCTTTTAAAAATATACGTGTAGGCGCTGTTACTCTGTACTCTGTTTCCAGCATACTTAACTGCAACTCATCGTAATAATAGTCGCCAGCTAAAGAAGTAGGTACGGGCCCTGTTGAGCTACCATCATTTGTAACCGTTGGCACCTGCGCCGCTTGATTAGGCTCTAAAGAGTTATAACCACCAGCAACTCACGCCTGACCATTACATAAAGGAGGGCTCGTCAGCGCTGTAGAAATTAAATTTGTGGTGGTGACAAACTGCGCATTACCATCGGTTATTTCTACCCCCTGCACCAGCTGTACTTCACCGTTGTTATAAGTAGAAATAGCGCCTGGGAATAACGTATCACAATCTAAAATATCACCATTAAATACAAAGGTACTGGTCATGGCGAGTATTGATGCTTCCTCGTTTACGTGACGGCGCTCGTTATCGCCATCACGGTCTTCGTCAACAACAAGCCCTAGCCTGTCAGTTCTTAGGTTACAGCTGCGTAGCCACCCGCCATCATCTTCTTGGCGTGAGTTTTTACTTGCAACCACCAAAGGAGCCACACTAAAGTTATTAGTAAAACTAAAGTAATTACAGCCATCGCTCCAACCGTCAATTTCAAAGCCTGTGAAAAAAGTTTCCCACGATACCTCAACGCCATTATCGTCAGTAAATGTGCGGTTACTTCCTGGCTCCACTGCCATGTAAGCAACAGTTTCGTTTTTTATGAGCCCAAGTGCTGTTTCAGATGCCTCTAAAGCAATATTAACGCTGCTGGCAGATAGCGAATTACTTTCTACTGCAACTGTTAAAAACGGAATTAATGCCTCAGAAGGTGGATTGCTGTCTATGCTATTGAGTGTTTGTAACGAATGGAAAAAGTTTGGCCTTTGAGTAAACGGTTCAGCAAATGTTAAAGACTTATAGCCTTTAGGTGTCAGTGGAGCAAAGCCAGACTTAGAGCCATACTGTAATTCGAGTAATAAGTCTGTACTGCCCACTTACATAATTGTGCCGTCTGGAAATTGATGCACACCATACTCAACAGCTAAATAGTGCGCCCCCATACTAATATGTCCACCATCTTCTCCTGAAGGTTCAAGCGGTAAGGCCTCAAAGCTAGTTGTGGTTATATTACGTATTCTTATTATTGCAGGGTTTCCACCTTGGTTTGTTGAGAGCATAAATACAGCAGGAGGCGTTATATATTGCTGTTGAAAATTTACTTTTGTCCAAACAGGCGATGTGTATGTATCTTGCAGCTCTATATAACGGCCCTCGATTTTTGGAGGCACTGCATTTGCGTGATTACAAAGTAACACGCAGCTAAAAAATATAATGACTAATGCACTTTTTATCATGGTAAAGTTTTAGCCTCCACACTGAGTGTTCTTTGTGTTTCCCAATAATCCTTTCTGCAATCATTTCCTGCAGGGCAATCAATTGCGGCGCACGTTGCACTACTTTGTAAGTAATAAATATTAACAAGCCCGTTTGTTGTGCTGCTGTCGGGTAGGTCTATATATTCATCGCAACTCACCAGCACGTTACACTTTGCCAAGTTGAAAACTAATAAATATGCATAAATCATTTGAAACTAAAGAAAATAACTATATTCAGCAAATAGATACAACGTTTCTAAAAAAGAGAAATATTTGTTTAGGTATAAAACGTGACGATCTACTACATCCGCTAATAAGTGGCAATAAATGGCGTAAATTAAAATACAATTTAGCGTATATGCAAAAGATAAATAAAACAGAGCTTCTGACTTTTGGTGGTGCGTTTTCAAACCATATTCACGCCTGCGCAGCCGCAGGAAAAGAATTTAATATAAAAACTCACGCGATTATTCGCGGACCAGAACTGGATAACAACAACCCAACAATCCAATTTGCAAAACATTGTGGTATGAACCTACATGTTGTTAATCGTATAGAGTATCGAAAACGCCAAGACACCGATTACCTTAATGCTTTGCAAGAGCGCTTTCCAAATGCTTATATCATTCCTGAAGGTGGTACAAATGAGCACGCTTTATTAGGATGTAAAGAGTTAGTACAAAGCTTACCTGAGCATAACTACTTAGTGTGCCCTACCGGTAGTGGTGGCACGCTTGCTGGATTAATAGAAGGCAGTGCTTCAACAACACAAATTATTGGTATAGCGGTATTAAAACAAGCTGATTATTTAAATGAAGAAATAAAAAAGCTGAGCGCTAAAGCTAATAATCAAACTAACTGGCAGTTACTCACAGAGTTTCATGGTGGCGGCTATGGTAAGTTTTCACCTGAGTTATGGCAGTTTTGCCAAGAGGTGGGCCGCACACACAACCTACCGCTTGAGCCTATTTATAGCGGAAAAATGATGTATGCATTGTGGCAACTCATTGAGCAAGATTATTTCCCATCTGGGAGTAAGATTATTGCGGTCCATACTGGCGGACTTCAGGGGCTAAATGGTCTTAAATATAGAGGCTTAATTTAATGAAATACCGCTTGCGTAAACTCTTGAAGTGGCTCTGAAAAGTAAAACCCTTGAGCTCCAACCACTCCCAACTTGGCAAGCGTAAACAACTCTTTTTGAGTCTCTACACCAACGGCATATACAGGTAAATTTAAAAGGTTTGCGGCTTCGACTATCTTTTTTATCTGCCTTTGATTTTGAGTTTTTTCATTTAACAAATGAATTAATTCGTATGATAACTTAAGTCCGCAAACTTGGTTATAATCAGCTAATACAGCTACTTTCTCACTGCTTTTTACATTATCAATTACAATTTGTGAACGGCTTTTTTTAATTATATTTAGTGCATTAGTTATCGATTTTCTATGAGTAAAAAATTCTGTCTCGCTTATTTCAAATTGTAATTTAGCACTTAATTTAAGTTCAGCTATTTGACTAGGTAGCCACTCCCAAAATACATCGTTAAACCAATTTTTAGGGTGTAGATTTACACTAACTGTTTGAGCCGAAGATTCACTCAGCATTAGCTTTTTAACTTGTGTTATTACGGCTTTATCTAATATTAAAGCGTCTTGATTACTATAAACCTGATTAATAAAATAACGAGCAGCTAGTAATCCAAGTTGGCTATGCCTAACCCTAATAAGCGCTTCATGTTGTAAAATCTCCCCACTAGAGAGCTCAAATAAAGGCTGGAAGAATAATATAAACTTATTCTTTTTAATATTTTCGATAACCTGTTTACTCGAGAGTGGTTTTTCTTGGTAATAATTTAACGCTAAGCGGTGATAGTGCTGTACTGAGCTGCTTTGCGATAGCATAAGTGCTGATTTTGCTAACTGATAAACCGCAATTTTATCTGCGCCTACTCGATAGTCGCACGCACCTATTTTAATGTTTTTATGAGTCATACTTTTTTGGTAATTTTGGCATAGTAAAAACACACTCTGATGAAGCTTTTCAACGTAGCTGTCTAACTCGGGAGTAGATATATGTGGCAAGGTGATGGCTAAGTAATTGGAATTTAGTATTTTTACCGACACATCTTTAAATCCAGTCAATTTTCTAGTGATTAACACTTTAAAAATAGCTTCTTTATCGGTTTTCTTATCAAAGTCACATTCAATGAGTAAAAATAAGCTATGTGATGCTCTATTAACCCCATACAAAGAACTTAATTCGCATTTTTTTACTTGTTTAATTAATCGTATTTTATTTTGTTTTTGTTTAATAATTTTAGTAGGTTGTATCATTGTATTTTTGGGCGTAATTTTACGACTTACATTCAATAACCCCCACCAGCGATAAGACCAGCCAGCGGCGCCTAATATGATCAAGTTTAGCAATATAAATAAGTAACTTTGTGTTACCCAAGCAGGATAGTGATAGAGGCTCAGATTTAATGTTTTGTAAGAAAAAACTTCGCGCTCTATATTCACTAAATGCTTAAAATGCTCTGCAGGCTTTGGCACTTCCAACATAAAACCTTCACTTTTAGCTAATGCAGCCAACGCTTCATTGTTCATAGAAGGAGATAAATTCAGCTCGTAAACGTGTTTAACGAACTGCTGCCCAGAAGCATGAATTTTTTGATGTAATGCATCATTTAAAATAAAATTAAAACTAATAAGTATCATTAAAAATAAGACAAAAGAGATACCTTTGAAGTACTTGAAAAGCCAGATTTTACTCTTTTGCATAGCCTGCCACTCGTTAAATTATTAACTAAAGTGTTGTTCAATATCTATAGAAGTACAAGGCTATAAACTAAGTTTAAACGTTTATTAATAGTGCTAAACAAAAAACACTCAGATAAACGAGAACTTACATAAACAAACAACTATGCCCTTTATTTTATAAATAGATTAAATTGAATCCTCAAGCTTAAGCGCGTTTTGTTTGTACTATATGCAGCGAAGCTGTGTGCTTTGTTTATAGTGCCCAGCTCACTAACTTCTGACATTGATAATTCAACCTTTGCTGAAATGTAACTATTCACCAAGACAAATTATTTTCTAAGGATCTTTTTTAGCTATTGACTGATCCTGCCAGTATGCCAAGCTAGAGCTATTACCCTATCGCTCTAGCTTTAATGAATTTAAACAGCATAAAT